>NZ_JAFREF010000002.1:0-224669 GCF_017377665.1 Faecalibacterium sp. Marseille-P9590 | reverse complement strand
GCACCACCGGCGGCGAGGAAAACGAGAACCAGACCGGCGGCACCACCGGCGGCGAGAAAAACGAGACTGATTCCACGAAAAAGACCCAGACCGGCGACAGCCCTGTGCTGGGAAGCCAGCTCACGTACACCGGCCCATCCTTCAATATCGCCAACGCCAATGACGACGATGAGACCCGGGACGAATCGACCACGGTCTTGGAGCGTGCTGCGGAAAACTTCAGGAACACAGCCGAAAACGTCACCAACTACGTCATCCGCATCATCAACAAGGCCACAGGCAGCACCCTCAACGTGACGCTGGACAATGTCAACATCGATACCAGCGACAATAACAGTGAGAACTATGGCAAAGCCGCCCTCAGTGTCGAGGGCAAGGGCAACACGCTAATCAAGCTCGAGGGCAGCAATACCCTCACCAGCAGCGGCTACCATGCCGGCCTCGAGCACAACGGAAAGAGCGAGGATGACAGCGGTAAATCTGTTGACACCGGCAGACTGACCATCACATCCGGAACAGATAAGAAGACTGGCAGCAACACCGGCAGCCTGACTGCCACAGGCGGCGGTGGCTCTGCTGGTATCGGCAGCGCCGGGAGCAAATCCGGTAGTAGCACTGGTGCCGGCATCATTGAGATAGTAGGCGGCGACATCAAAGCCATCGGCGCTTCCAGTGCTGCCGGCATTGGCAGCGGTAACGGTGCTACCAGCTACACCGATATCATCATCAAAGGCAGTGCCAAAATCGAGGCGCAGACCGAGCAGGGCGGCGCAGGCATCGGCAGCGGCGCGAACTCTTCCGGCACTACCACCGTCAACATCACCAGCGGCACCGTAAAAGCCCAGGGCGGCGACTATGGTGCCGGCATCGGCGGCGGTGACAACAGCAGAAATACCAATATCACCATCTCTGGCGGCACCATCGAGGAGGCCGTGGGTGGCAGCACCGGCGACGGCATCGGCGGCGGCAACAATAGCAGTAATATTACCGTCACGATTCAGGGCGGCACCATCAAAAAAGCGCAGGGCGGCAAAGGCAACTTTTACGCCGGCCACGGCATCCACAGCGACAGCACCCTGAACATCTCCGGCGGCACCATCGAAAACGCGCAGGGCGGCAACGGCAAATATTACGGCGGCCACGGCATCTACAGCGACAGCACCCTGAACATCTCCGGCAAGGCCTTCATCCAGAACGCCAAGGGCGGCGACGGCGGCACCGAAGGCGGCAGCGGCATCCGCAGCGACAGCACCCTGGACATCTCCGATCAGGCCTCCATCCAGAAAGCCACCGGCGGCGAAAGCCAATCTACCGGCGGCAGCGGCATCTACAACCACGGCAAGCTCACCATCTTCGGCGGCACCATCGGAACCGCACAGGGCGGCGAAGGCAAGAGCAGCGGCAGCGGCAACGGCGGCCACGGCATCTATAGCAAGACCATGGAGATCCTTGGCGGTATCATCCAAAAAGCCATCGGCGGCAATGCCAACGGGAACACCTGCACCGGCGGCTCAGGCATTTACGGCGGCGACTTCCTCACCATCTCCGGCGGCGAGATACAGCAGGCTACCGGCGGCGACAGCACCGGCATCAGTGGCAAAGGCGGCACCGGCATCCGCGGCGATCAAGTTGTGAAAATTTCGGGCGGCGCCATCGGGTCTGCCAAGGGCGGCAGCGGCGACAGCGGCGACAGCGGCGGCGGCGCAGGCATCGGCACGAGCGCAAACACCTCCCACGCTACCGAAATCACCATCTCCGGCGGCACCATCACCGAGGCCACCGGCGGCACCGGCGGCGCAGGCATCGGCAGCGGCTCGAACTCCTCCACGGCTACCACCATCAACATCATCGGCGGCACCATTAAAAATGCCACGGGTACGGATGGCGGCGCGGGCATCGGCGGTGGCCGCGGAGCCGGTGCCACCATCAACATCACCGACGGCACCATTAAAAAGGCCGAGGGCAAGAACGGCGGCGCGGGCATCGGCGGTGGCCGCGGAGCCGGTGCCACCGTCACCATCAAGGGCGGCACCATCGGCTCGTGGGACCGTGGCACCCAAACTGTCAATAAGGATGATGGCGCGTTCAGCAGCGGCGGCGCAGCCATCGGCGGCGGCGCGGGAGCCTCCGACGACACCACCGTCACCATCTCGAACGTCCTCATCCATAACGCCGAGGGCCGGGACGGCGGCGCAGGCATCGGCGGCGGCAAAAACTCTTCCGGCGCGGCCAATGTCAACATCTCCAGCGGCGAGGTCCACGCTTCCACCGGCTCCGGCAATGGCGGCGCAGCCATCGGCGGCGGCGAACAGTCTGAGGGCGCGGCCAAGGTCAACATCTCCGGCGGCGAGGTCTACGCTTCCACCGACTACGGCAATGGCGGCGCAGCCATCGGCGGCGGCGAACAGTCTAAGGGCGAGACCAAAATCGACATCTCCGGAAATGCGCAGGTGTATGCGGATGGCAACGACGGCGCAGCCATCGGCGGCGGCAGACAGTCTGAGAGCGCGACCGAGATCAACATCTCCGAGTATGCGCAGGTGTATGCGGATGGCCGCAACGGCGCAGCCATCGGTTCGGGCAAAGACTCTTCCGGCGCGACCAAGATCGACATCACCGGGTCTGCTCTCGTGTCCGCGGATGGCAGCAACGGCGCAGGCATCGGTTCGGGCAAAGACTCTTCCGGCGAGACGACCATCAAGATCCACGATACGGTAACCGGAAAGGGTGTCCAAAGGGCTTTTTCCGCCAGCGGTGCCGGCATCGGCAGCGGTAGCCACGCCTCCGGCAAAACTCACATCACCATCGGCAAAGCGTCTGTGAGCACTCTGGGAAACTATAGCTCGGGCGCAGGCATCGGCACCGGCTACGCTTCTAGCAGCGACGCCGACATCACGATAGAACGCAACAGTACAGTAAATGCCGACGGCGGCACCGGCGCAGCCATCGGCAGCGGCGTAGACTCCAAGGGCATCACCAGCATCTCCATCAAAGGCAGCAATGTCACAGCCACGGCAAGCCACGGCACAGGCATCGGTTCCGGTACCAGTTCTTCCGGAACTACCACCATTGATATTTCCGGCGGCACTGTTACGGCTTCGGGCGGCGCCTCCAGCTTCAACGGCGGCGCGGGCATCGGTGCAGGCAGTCACTCCACCGGCGACACCAGCATCACTCTCCGCGACGGCGTGACCGTTACGGCCACCGGCGGCGGTGATTCCAGCCGTGGCGGCGGCGGCGGCGCCGGCATCGGCAGCGGCAGCGACGCCAATGGCAACACCACCATCCTCATCGAGGGTGCAACAAAAGTTATCGCCACCGGCGGCTCCACCGCTGCGGGCATCGGCTCCGGCCGTGGCGTCGGCTATAGCGAATCTGGCCCCAAGGGCAGCACCACCATCACCATCCGCAACAGCGACGACGTCATCCCCATCATTGAGGCCAAGGGCGGCGGCGATGAGAACGAGTGCTGCTGGGCTTCCGGTGCCGGCATCGGCTCCGGCGGCAACACCCTTAATAAGACCACCATCAACATCGAGGGCGGCATTATCACGGCTGAGGGCGGCGTCAGCTCTGCCTCTGACCCTTCCTATCATGGCTCACGGCTCAGCGGCGCGGGCATCGGCTCCGGCTCCAACGTCTCCGGCGAGACCGAGATCAATATCTCCGGCGACAGCACCATCAAGAGCGCTTCGGGCGGCAAATACGGCGGCGCGGGCATCGGCAGCGGCAGCAGTGACACAAAAAACGACAGCAAGAAGGGCGCTGTCACCATCAACATCAAGGACAACGCCCATATCGTCAGCGCCACGGGCGGCAGCGACAGCACCAGCGGCGGCACGGGCATCGGCGGCGGCGCGGGCATCGGCGGCGGCCTGAACAGCGGAAAGTCCATCATCAACATCCTCAAAGGCACCATCGGTAACGTCATCGGCGGCAGATTCGCTGCCGGCATCGGCTCCGGCCAGAGCAGCAAGTCCGAGGTAAACATCTCCGGCGGCACGCTCCAAACCGTTACCGGCGGCGCGTGCGGCGCAGGCATCGGCGGCGGCTTTGACGGCAGCAGCTCTGATGTGACGATCACCAGCGGTACGCTCCAAACCGTCACCGGCGGCCAGTACGCTGCCGGCATCGGCTCGGGCTATAGTAGCAGCAGCAGCGTGACCATCAGCGGCGGCACGGTCAACGCCGCAGGCAACCAGTATAGCACATCCGGTTCTTCGGGCATCGGCGGCAACTCCACCGATGTGACCATCAGCGGCGGCAACATCACTGCCACCGGCTATGGCACCGGCGCCGGCATCGGCAGCTACGACGACAACTCCAGCAACATCACGATAACCGGCGGCACCATCACCGCCACCGGCAACGACAAAGCCCCTGCCATTGGCAACGGCAGCGTCTCCATCAGCAATGCCGACGCCCCGCTGGACATCACCGCAACCGCCCCCGTCGCCAACAAGGCCATCCAAAGCAGCGACGGCAAGAAGCTGGACGAGATCATCAATCTCGCGGAAAACGGCAAGAAGGGCCTCGTGAAGCTCGTAAAGAGCGGCACCAACAGCATCTCGCGGCTCTTCCACAACGGTGTCTACGCGGCCAGCCAGCCATCCCACAGCGGCAGCGTAAAGGCCGAGATGAGCGAGGAAGAAAAGGCCCAGTACGGCGACATCGCTTCCGTCCACAACTGGAAAGTCAGCAACCGTGAGGACCCGACCTGCGGCAAGGACGGCTACATCGATTACATCTGCATGGTGGCCAAGTGCGGCGCCACCTTCCGCCACACTCTCCCCGCCACCGGCCTGCACACCTGGAACGAGGGCGTCGTCACGAGGAAGCCCACCTGCACTGAGAAGGGCGTACGCACCTTCACCTGTTCCGTCTGCCACAATATCCGGACTGAGGACATCCCCACCACCGGCGAGCATCAGTGGAAACTCCTCTCCACGACAGCGGCTACCTGCGGCCAGGACGGCACCGTCACCTACAAGTGCGCGGTCTGCGGCGATACGAAGACCGAAACGCTCAAAGCCACCGGCCAGCACAGCTACGGCGCGGGCGTCGTGACCAAAGCCGCGACCTGCGCCGAGCCGGGCATCATGACCTATACCTGCGTCGTCTGCGGCGCTCCCAAGACCGAGAGCATCCCGGTGGATAAGAGCACCCACAAGTGGGATGCAGGCGTCGTCACGAAGGAGCCCACCTGCACTGCCGACGGCGTGCGGACCTTCACCTGTTCCGTCTGCGGCGATACCCGGACTGAGGCCATCAAGGCCCTCGGCCACGAGTACGGCGAGTGGGTCATCGACCGGGACGCTACCTGTGTCGAGGAAGGCTCCAAGCACCGTGACTGCATCCGCGGCGACGATACCCAGACTGAGGTCATCCCCGTCAGCAAGACCCACACCTTCGGCGAGTGGGTCATCACCAAAGAGCCCACCTGCACCGAGAAGGGCGAGCGCCAGCGCAGCTGCACCATCAGCGGCTGTGTCGTCACTGAGACGGAGGAGCTGCCCGCCCTCGGCCATCAGTGGAGCGACTGGACGCCTGTCAAGGGCGACAGCAGCCGCGAGTACCGCATCTGCGAGGTCTGCAATGAGGTGGAGTACCGCGATGTCTCCCACAACAGCGACAGCAGCATCTCCACCGGTCTGCGTGTCCTCGACCCGGCTCAGGCCAATATCATCCAGAACGTCCAGCTGGTCCAGCTGAGCCAGATCAACCATACTCTCTACATTCATGTCGCTCAGGAGACGGCGTCCCTGCAGGGCGACCTTTCCGATTTGACCGACCTCCGCTCTGAGAACATCAAGACCGTTGTCTTCTCCACCGTAAGCTGCACTTCTACCCTCTCCCTCTCCGATGTTGCAGCCCTCGGTGCGGGCAGCACACCTTTCACCCTCAGCCACAGCGGCTCCACCGCCACCTTCACCGTGGGCGGCGCAGACCACTCCGCACTGCTGAGGTAAGCAGATTACCATCCTCCATTCCTTCCACATAACGACCAAGGCCCCCGCAGTTCTGTTCCGGACTGCGAGGGCCTTGGCGTTTTATTATGATAAAATCTTACTTCAGCTCCCGCTGTACGGCAGCGAAGTCCTCGAGGGTCAGGGCCTCGGGGCGGATGCGGGCGTCGAAGCCCGCCGCCTCGATGGCCGCGATGACCTTATCTTTCGGCAGGCCGAGGCCGCTGGCGATGGCGTTGGCGGCGGTCTTACGGCGCTGGCCGAAAGCGGCACGGATGAGGGCGAAGTAGCCGTCCTCGTCCTCCACCTGTACGGCGGGAGTGGGGCGGATGTCCATCCGCACAACGGCGCTGGTGACCTTCGGGGCCGGGTAGAAGCTGCCCGGCGCGGCGGTGAACATCAGTTTTGAGGTGGCGTAGTAGCTCACGGCACAGCTGATGGCGCTGGACGCCCGGGTGCCGGGGGCAGCGGCCAGACGGTCAGCGGCCTCCTTCTGCACCATGACGGTGAGGTTCTGGATGGGCAGGCGGTCGCCCAGCAGCTTCATGACGATGGGGCTGGTGATGTAGTAGGGCAGGTTGGCGCAGACAGCCACCGGCATCCCGGGGAACTCCTCCTCGATGAGAGCGCGGAGGTCTACTTTCAGAACATCCTGCAATACCAGCTTGAAGTTCTCCACGCCCGCCATGGTCTCGGTCAGCAGGGGCGGCAGGCGCTCGTCCACCTCGATGGACACCACCTTGGCGGCGCGCTGGGCCAGCTCTTTGGTCAGCACGCCGATGCCGGGGCCGATCTCCAGCACGCCCCAGCTCTTATCGACGCCGCTGGCGTCCACAATCTTGGGCGGCAGGCCGGGATTGATGATGAAGTTCTGTCCAAAGCCCTTGGAGAGCGCGAAATCGTATTTTTCGCACAGGGTGCGGATAACGGAGAGGTCGGTCAGCTCCGGCATAGTGGTTTTCCTTTCTGTTTTTCGGTTGTCATTGGGTAACGTACATGCCAAAGCCTCTCCCTTTGGGAGCAACAGCGCTGACCGCCGCCAGCGGCGGAAACAGGGAGAAGCTGTTGGGGCCGCGGCCAGCAGGATGCGAGCGACAGCGAAGCAGACGCTGGGAGCCGCAACCCGGGCAGTGGCATCGCTTGCGATGACGGAGAGGACAAGGCCGCAGAAAAATGGCCGCTGCACAGCGATAGGCAGCGGCCTTTGTCAGAGCAAGACCATCATAGCCTTGCCCTGTTCCATTTCAGCATCCTTGCCCTCTCAGGCGCTCACGCGCCAGCTCTCCCAAAGGGAGAGCCTTTTTTAAGATGCGCTTTCCGTGCTGGAAGCCTCCTGCTCCCCTTCTGCACCGGCCTCGGAGGAAGCCTCTGCCTCCCCTGCGGCCTCGCTGGAAGCGGTGCTCTCGGCTGCAGCCTCTTCGGAGGCCGCAGCCGAGTCGGCGGCGATGTCAGCGTCGTTCACGCCGCCCACGGTGGTGACGCCGGTGAGCTGCTGTGCGGTGCTGACGGCGCGCTGTATCTGCGGGTCCGTGTCGAGGGTGTAGTCATAGTAGCTGGCCTGCTCGTCGGCAGTCAGCGGGCGCTCCACGTCCACGGTCAGGCCGGTGCCGTCGAAGCAGGAGCCGTCGCCGCAAATGAGCTTTGCCACCGTGACCACGACAGCGCTGCCGTCCGAGAGGCGCTGGGGGCTGCTCTGGATGGTGCCTTTGCCCATCGTGGTGCTGCCCACGAGGCGGGTGCCGCACAGGGTGCGCAGGCTGGACGCAAAGAGTTCTGCCGCACTGGCGGTGTTCTCGTTCACGAGGCAGACGGTGGGCTGGCTGATGACCGAGTCGCCGGTGCTGCTGCCCAGCAGGGTACGGTTGCCTGCCTTATCCTCAGCGTAGGCCAGCACGCCTTCCGGCGCGACGAGTTCGATGCAGCTGATGGCGTCATCAAGGATGCCGCCGCCGTTGTCGCGCAGGTCGAAGATGAAGCTCTGGGCGCCGCTGGCGGTCAGGCTGCGGAGCGCAAAGTCCAGCTCACTGGGGGTGGAGTTGTCGAACTGCCAGATCTTGATATAGCCCACATTGCCCTGCACCAGCGCGGAATCGACGCTGTTGGCCGTAAAGCCGGAGTGGGTCAGATCGGCGGTGTGCTGGGCGTTCTCGCTGTCCAGCCAGCCTACATTGACGCTCGTGCCGCTCTCGCCCCGGAGTTTGTTCTGGACAGCCTCCACGCTGCCCAGACTTTTGATGTCTGCGCCGTCGATGGTGGTGATGTAATCGCCCCGCTGGAGGCCGGCCTCCTTGGCAGGAGACTCGTCATACACTTTGATGACCTTGGCGTAGCCGGACTGGTCGATGGCCAGCTCCACGCCGATGCCCATCAGCTTGCCGCTCTGGGCGTTGAGCAGGTCGGTGTAGGCCGAGGCGGTGTAGTAGCGGGCGTACTTGTCGCCGGTACCCAGCAGATAACCGGCAGTCAGACGGTCGTACAGCACGGTCTCGTCGATGTCGTAGTAGTCGTTGGCGCGCACATAGCGGTCTACCTCGGCCACCTTGTTGTACATGCTCTCCTTTTCCTTCACGCTGGTGACGGTGTGGTCAAACAGCCGCATCGCCATCAGCATCGTGATGGAAAAAGTGACCGTCATTGCCAGAATGACGATGGTCACGGTCATCCCTACGGAAATTTTGCGGTTCATTCAGTGTCCTCCCCAGTTCAGACCAAAAACATCAGGATGACACTGCCCAGCACCGACAGCAGGAACACTCCTGCCAGAATCAGACAGCCCACCCGAAGGATACGCTTGCGTTTTTGCTCGTTCATTTCGCCTTGTGGCCTCCTTTGACCCCTCGACTTCAATTACAGTTGTGTTATCTTATCGGAATATAACCGCGGGGGTTGACCGCATTGGCCTTGGAGCCGCCCTTCCACACCTCGAGATGGAGGTGGTTGCCGGTAGAGTTGCCGGTGGAGCCCACATAGCCGATGAGGTCGCCCTGGTTGACATACTTGCCCGCCGACGTTGCCACCGAGCGCATATGGCCGTAGAGGGTGGAGTAGGCGTTGCCGTCTGTCATTTTGCCGTGATAGATGATGACATAGTTGCCGTAGCCGCCGCTGGACCAGCCGGCCACCTGCACATAGCCGCTGGCGGCTGCGTAGATGGGCGTGCCTGCGGGGGCGGCAAAGTCGATGCCGGCGTGGAGTTTGTTGACGCCGGAGACCGGGTTTTTGCGCCAGCCGTACTCGCTGGAGATGCGGGTATAGCTCCTGAGCGGGCAGATAAAGCCGCTGAAGCTCAGCTGGGGCTTGCTGGCCGCTGCCGCTGCGATGAGCTTCTGGATCTCCTTCTTGACGGCCTCGTAGTTCATCTCGTCCGACTCGATGGCCGCCTGGGCGTTCTTCTGGGCCTGCTGGGCCTCAGCGGCGCTCAGACGGGCCTCCTTGACGCTGTTGTTGAGCTCGTTCTGCTTGGACTGCATCTGCTTGTTCTGGGCGTCCAGCTCAGCCTTTTTGTTCTGCAGCTGGGTGCGCTCCTCCACGAGCTGGGTGCGGTCGGCCACAAGGGCTTCCTTCGCAGCCTTCATGTTGTCGAGTATCTCGGTATCCTTCACCGAAATGTCCTGCATGACCTCATTGAAGGTCAGAAGCTCGTACAGATCGCTCACAGCCCGGAGCATGGCGACGCTGCCGCCGTCCCGCAGCTCCTGCATCGCGGCCATATGGCTCTTGAAATCGTCCCACTGGTCGGCGATCTCCTGCTCTTTCCGGGCGATCTCATTCTGCTTGGCGGTGATTTCCTGCTCTTTGACGCCGATGTTGTTCTGCACCTCGGAGATCTGGCTCTTGAGGACGCTGATCTGGCTCTGGAGCACCGAGACTTTTTCCTTCAGCTCAGACTCGAGGGCCTTGGCAGCAGCTTCCTTCTTTTTGGCGTCGTTCAGCTCCGTCTTATGCTGCTTGATGGACGCAGAGATCTTGTCCAGCTTGTTCTGCAGCGAGCTCATGCTGGTGGCCGCACTGGCCGGATAGACCGTCACGCTCAGCACGAGGCAGGCGGCGGCCAGAAAGGCGCAGGCGGCGCGCATCATGGCCGAATGGCCCGACGGCTTTGCGTGGCGGGGCGGATGGTGCAGAACAAAGCCTGCGGAATGCTTGTCGTGGTACACAGTAGGCCCCTCCTTACACGTTCAGGTGCTTGCGGATGGAGAACATACTGCCCAGACCGCCCACCAGAGCGCCGCTCGCGAGGCTGTAGGTCAGGATGGTGGGCCAGACATTTTCCAGCGGCACCAGAGCCGTACCCATAAGCATCTGCCACAGGCCGCCCAGCGTGGGCGCCAGCTGAACGATGTAGGCATAGCCGCCGATGGTGGCAGCTGCCGTCAGGATGCCGGAGAGCAGGCCCATGGTCAGGCCCTCGATGACGAAAGGCAGGGTGACGAGGGCGTTGGTAGCGCCGACATACTTCATGATCTCGATTTCACGGCGGCGGGCAAAGACGCTCAGCCGGATGGTGGTACCCACCGTGATGATGCTGACAGCCATCAGCACCAGCACCACACCGCGCCCGACCTTGGTGACGGCCTGCTGGATCTCCACGAAGGTCTTGGTCATCTCGATGGGAGCCGTGACGCTGTAGACGCCGCTGATGTTCTCGAACTGCTTGCTGATGGTCTCCATCTGGTTCAGATCAGACAGAGAGACGCGGTAATTGGCCTTGAAAGGGTTGTCGTTCTCGAACTCGTTCAGCAGGGCGGCATAGTCGGACATATACCCCTTGTACTGGTTGAGGACGTCTTCTTTGGACATATACTGCACCCGGCTCACACCTGCGGTGCCGCTGAGGGCATTGCCCACAGACTGGATGGTGGCGTCATCGGCCTCGGGGTCCACGTAGACCACCATCTCGTTCTGGCTGCCCAGATAACTCACCATGCTGTCCACATTGACTTCAATGAGGCTGGCGAAGATGTTCAGGGTCATGCAGACGCTGAGGGAGGCGATGCAGGCGATGGTCATGGCCCAGTGCTTGCCGAGGTTGCGCACGCCGCGCCGGGTGAGGAACCCAAACGTAGAGATTTTCATACGTGTACCTCCTCGCCGAAACTGGCCGGAACATCGGAGATGATGCGGCCCTGCTTCAGGGTGATGGTGCGGCGGTTGAAGCGGCGCACCAGTTCATGCTCGTGGGTGACGACAAGCACCGTGATGCCCATCTCGCTGACGCGTTCCAGCAGTTCCATCATCTCAAGGCTCATCTCGGGGTCGATGTTGCCGGTGGGCTCGTCTGCAATGACGAGGCGGGGGCTGTGGGCCAGAGCGCGGGCCACGGCCACGCGCTGCTGCTCACCGCCGGAGAGGAACTCGGGGTAGACCTTTGCCTTATCTTCCAGATGCACCAGCTCCAGCATGTAGTTGACGCGCTCTTTGATGTCTTTTTTACCGATGTTGGTGACATGCATGGCAAACGCCACATTCTCGTAGACCGTCATGGTGGGGATGAGGCGGAAATCCTGGAAGATGATGCCCATCTGGCGGCGAAGGAAAGGCACTTTGCCCCGGCGCAGCCGGGCGACGTCCTTGCCGTCCACCATGACGCGGCCCTCGGTGGGCAGCTCTTCGCGGAGGATGAGCTTGAGCAGAGTGGACTTGCCGGCGCCGGAGTGGCCCACCAGAAAGACGAACTCGCCGTCGTCTACATGGAAGTCGATGTCCTCCAGAGCGGGAGTATCGCTCCGTTTGTATATCTTGGTGACATGTTCAAAATCTATCATGAGTATCTTGCTCCTGAAAAATTTATTTGGCACAGAAGTTCCAGACCATTACAAAAGAAACCGGCCAGCATCGGGGTCGAGCGGCCGGTTTCGGCGTCCGCAGCCGGAGCGGCTGAGACGAAATATCAATATTTGGCCGGGTTGTTGGACAGGTACTTCTTGACCATGAGCGCTACCTTGAACACGATAGCGTCGTCGAACTCACGCAGATCCAGACCGGTCAGCTTTTTGATCTTTTCCAGACGATACACCAGCGTGTTGCGGTGGACGAACAGACCGCGGCTGGTCTCGGAGACGTTCAGGTTGTTCTCGAAGAAGCGCTGGATGGTGAACAGGGTCTCCTGGTCCAGGCTCTCGATGCTGCCCTGCTTGAACACTTCGCGCAGGAACATCTCGCAGACCGTGGTGGGCAGCTGGTAGATCAGACGTGCGATGCCCAGATTGTCGTAGCGGATGATCTGCTTCTCGGTGTCGAACACCTTGCTGACCTCCATGGCGATCTGTGCTTCCTTAAAGGAAGTAGCCAGGTCCTTCACGTTGGCGATGGGGGTGCCGATGCCCACGACAGCCTTGATGTAATGCTCGCCGGACAGGGTGTCCACGATGCTGGCGGCCAGTTTTTCCATATCCGAGCGGTCGATGCCCTTGCGGATCTCCTTGACCAGGACGGTGTCCGTCTCGCTGATGTTGAAGACGAAGTCCTTCTGCTTGTCGGGGAACAGGCTGCTCACCACGTCGTAAGCGGAAATGTCGCCGCCGCTGGTGACGCGGACGATGAACACCACGCGGGAGACGTCGGTAGCAAAGTGGAGCTCACGGGCCTTGGCGTAGATGTCGCCGGGCAGGATGTTGTCCAGCACCACGTTCTTGATAAAGTTGGCTTTGTCGAACTTCTCGTCGTGATACTGCTTGATGCTCTGCAGGCTGATGGACAGCACAGCGGCAAACTGGCCCGCAGTCTCGTCCGCACCTTCCACAAAAACGGCATAATCGTTATGCTTTGCGCTGGAGAACTGCTGGTAGGTGTAGCCATCCCGCACGAAGCGGTCACCGGCCGTCAGACGCTCTGCCATAAAGCCCTCGCGCACCTCACCGATCAGATTCAGCTCCGAGCAGGAGATGACAGCGCCGGTCTCATCCACAACGCCGACCACGCGGTCGATCGCGTCCTTCATCTGGTAGATCACGCTCTGAAATACTCTATTGGCCATAAATGGATACCCCTTTTCCTCTCTTGTGCAAACCGCAGGTGGGCGGGATTGTGATTTTTAACAATTTCGCCGCATTACATTTTATATTTTACACAAAAGAATTTACTTTTGCAACATATTTCACCAAAAAAAATTCTTCTTTCTTGTTGAAATTATCTTTCGGGGTCATTTTCGGGCCAAAAAGGGCCTTTCTGCGTG
Organism: Faecalibacterium sp. Marseille-P9590; assembly: GCF_017377665.1. Taxonomy (NCBI): domain Bacteria; kingdom Bacillati; phylum Bacillota; class Clostridia; order Eubacteriales; family Oscillospiraceae; genus Faecalibacterium; species Faecalibacterium sp. Marseille-P9590. The sequence goes on along the minus strand of NZ_JAFREF010000002.1, from coordinate 211,529 downwards.
GTTCTGAGGGCTATTTTACCGGTAAAATGTGATACTTTTTTGAAAACCGGGTGAAAAGCAGTCCTTTACCCCGTGGTAATTTTCGCCACCTCGTCAGCTGTCAGCTCCCGCCACTGGCCCGGGGCAAGGCTCTCGTCCAGTGCAAGCCCGCCGATGGCGTCCCGGTGCAGGGCGTTGACGCCCGCACCGTAGACGCCGAACATCCGCTTGATTTGATGATACACGCCCTGCCTGAGCAGGACGCGGACCGTCAGCCCGTCGGGGGTGAGGGCGGACACTTCCGCCGGCGAAAGGGCCGTGCCGTCGGCAAGGGTAACGCCTGCGGCAAAGCCGGCCTTCATCTCTTCCGTCAGCGGGGTGTCGATGACAACGGTGTAGGTCTTGGAGACATGGCGCCTGGGCGCGAGGATGTCGTGGGCAAAGCCGCCGTCGTCCGTCAGCAGGACGAAACCGGTGCTGGTCTTGTCCAGCCGCCCGGCCGGGAACAGCTCCCGCCGGGGATAGGCATCCCCCACCAGATCCACGACCGTCGTGTCCCGCTTGTCGGTGGAGGCGCTGACGACGCCCTCGGGCTTGTTGAGCATAAGGTAGACGAACTGCCGGTAGGCCAGCGCCTTGCCGTCCACCGCCACGGCGTCAGCCTCTTTCAGCTGGGTGTCCCCTTTCTTGCAGACCGCGCCGTTGACCGTGACGCGGCCTTTCGCCAGCAGTGCCTTCGCCTCGCTCCGGGTGCATTGGGCCGTCTCGGCTAAATATTTATCGAGTCTCATGAAAACTCCTTCTGTGTGCAGAAAAGAGGCCGTTGCCTGCGGCAACAGCCTCTTTTCCTGTAAAATCACGTTTAGACGCTCAGGTTTGCGTGCTGTTCCACAGCATCCGGGTTGGCGTCAAAGATGGGCTTGAGGATGTGAGCAATGAACTCCTCCACCTGCTGGGGAGCGCGGCCCACAAAGTTCTCCGGCACAAGGCCCGCCGTGATCTCTTCCTTGGTCAGACCAAAGGCCGGGTCGGCGGCGATGCGGTCCACCATATCGTTGGGCAGACCTTCTTCCTTGACCTGCTTGCCGGCGGCGATGGCGTGCTGGCGCAGACGCTCGTGGAGCTCCTGACGGTTGCCGCCCTTCTCCACGGCCTGCATCATGATGTTCTCGCTGGCCATGAAGGGCAGCTCGGCCATCAGGCGGCTGCGCACGACCTTCGGGTAGACCACGATGCCGTCGGTGACGTTGAGCATGATGTTCAGGATGGCGTCGGTGGCGAGGAAGCCCTCAGCCATGGCAACGCGCTTGTTGGCGCTGTCGTCCAGCGTGCGCTCAAACCACTGCGTACCAGTGGTGAAGCTGGGGTTGAGCACATCCACCATCAGGTAGCGGCTCAAAGCGCAGATGCGCTCGCAGCGCATGGGGTTGCGCTTGTAGGGCATGGCGGAGGAACCGATCTGGTTCTTCTCAAACGGCTCTTCCATCTCCTTGAAGTTGGCCAGCAGGCGCAGGTCGGTAGCGAACTTCATGCAGCTCTGGCCGATGCCGGCCAGGGCGTTGAGGATGAAGGCGTCCACCTTGCGGCTGTAGGTCTGGCCGGACACCGGGATGACGGCCTCGCAGTCGAAGCCCATCTCCTCAGCGATGGAAGCATCCACGGCGCGGATCTTGTCGGCGTCGCCCTTGAACAGCTCCATAAAGGAAGCCTGGGTGCCGGTGGTACCCTTGACGCCACGCAGCTGCAGGGTAGCCAGACGGTGGTCGATCTCGTTGAGGTCCATCACCAGCTCGTTGGCCCACAGGGTAGCGCGCTTGCCCACGGTGGTGGGCTGGGCGGGCTGGCAGTGGGTGTAGGCCATGCAAGGCATATCCTTATACTCCTCGGCGAACTTTGCCAGCTTTGCCAGCACGCCGATGAGCTTCTTGCGCACCAGCTCGAGGCCCTGACGCATCACGATGATGTCGGTGTTGTCGCCGACATAGCAGCTGGTGGCACCCAGATGGATGATGCCTGCCGCCTTGGGACACTGCTGGCCGTAGGCGTAGACATGGCTCATGACGTCGTGGCGCACCAGCTTTTCCCGCTCGATGGCGACTTCATAGTTGATGTCGTCCACATGAGTTTCCAGCTCGGCCACCATCTCGGGGGTGATATTGGTCAGGCCCTGCTTCATCTCGGCCCGGGCCAGGGCCACCCACAGGCGGCGCCAGGTGCGGAACTTGTTGTCGTCCGAGAAGATGTACTGCATCTCATCGGAGGCATAACGGGTGGAAAAAGGGCTGATATAACGGTCATGCTGAGACATTAGGATGTCCTCCTTGGGTAAGTTTTACGAAACCTCAACCTCTCAGTCTCGCTCCGCTCGACAGCTTCCCTACCGAGGGGAGCCTCTGGCGAAGAGAGAAAGCTTTACGAAATGCCAAAGCCTCCCCTCGTTAGGAGCAACAACGACGACCGCCGCCAGTGGCGGAAACAGGGAGTCGCTGTTGGGGCCGCGGCCAGCAAGACGCAAGCGGAGCGCTGCGGATGCTGGGTGCCGCAACCCGGGCAGTGGCATTGCGAAGCAATGACGGAGAGGTTTTCTCCTATTTTACCATCAAATATTTTACCATCAAATCTTGAAATAGTCCACGCCGCCCTCGAAAATAGGCTGATACTTGTCGCCGGTGACGTTCTTGTACAGGTACTCGCCGCTGCGCTCCGAATGGCCCATCTTGCCGAAGACACGGCCATCCGGGCTGGTGATGCCCTCGATGGCGAGGACGGAGCCGTTGGGGTTGTACTTCATGTCCATGCTGGGGCTGCCGTCCTGATCGACGTACTGGGTCGCGATCTGGCCGTTGGCGATGAGGGTGTCCAGCACGCTCTGAGGTGCCACGAAGCGGCCCTCACCATGGCTGATGGCCACGGTGTGCTGGTCGCCCACGCTGCACTTGGACAGCCAGGGGCTGCCGGTGGAGGCGATGCGGGTGCGCACCAGCATACTCTGGTGGCGGCCGATGGTGTTGAAGGTCAGGGTCGGGTCGCAGGCCGTGATGGGGCGGATGTCGCCGTAAGCGGCCAGACCCAGCTTGATGAGGGCCTGGAAGCCGTTGCAGATGCCCAGCATCAGACCATCCCGGTGCTGCAGCAGGTCGCGGACTGCCTCAGTGACCGCAGGATTGCGGAAGAAGGAGGCGATGAACTTTGCGCTGCCATCCGGCTCGTCGCCGCCGGAGAAGCCGCCGGGCAGCATGACGATCTGGCTCTCGTTGATGGCCTTGACCAGTGCCTCGCAGCTGGCGGTGACGTCAGCGGGGGTCAGGTTGCGGATGACCAGCACCTCGGGGTCCGCACCGGCGCGGGCAAAGGCGTGGGCGGTGTCGTACTCGCAGTTGGTACCCGGGAAGACCGGGATGATGACCTTCGGCTTTGCCACGCCGATCTTGGGCGCAGCGGGGGCGGTCAGGCTGCCGTCGATCTTCTCGACGGCGGGGCCGGCCTTGCGGTAGGGATAGACGGGCTCGAGCTTGCTCTCCCAGATCTCCTGCAGCTGGGCCATATCCAGCTTGTCGCCGCAGCACTCGAAGGTGTAGTCTGCGGTGGTCTCGCCCAGCAGCTCACCAGCCGGGGCATCAGAGACCATCTCCAGCACGATGGAGCCGTACATGGGCTTAAACATATCGTGGGTGGTCATGTTGTTCATCATCTTGAAGCCGATGCGGTTGCCCAGCCCCATCTTGAAGAGAGCCTCGGCCAGACCGCCATAGCCCACAGAGGAAGCAGCGGCCACCATGCCATCTTCCATCATCTGCTCAACTTTCTTATAGTTGGCCTTCAGGGAGAAGAAGTTGGGGCAGCCGGTGACGGGGTCCAAGATGGGCCGGATGAGGACGACGGTGCTCTCAGGCTTCTTGAACTCGGTGGAGACGACGCGGCCGGCCTTGCCGATGGCGGTTGCGAAGGACACCAGCGTGGGAGGCACATCCAGCTGCTCGAAGGAGCCGGACATGCTGTCCTTACCGCCGATGGAGGCGATGCCGAGGCCAATCTGCGCGTCCAGTGCGCCCAGCAGAGCGGCCAGCGGCTTGCCCCAGCGCTCCGGGGAAGTGCCAAGGCGCTCGAAGTACTCCTGGAAGGTCAGGTAGGCGTCCTCATAGCGGAAGCCGGAGGCCACCAGCTTGGTCACACTCTCGACGACGGCCATCCGTGCGCCCACATACTGGTTGGCGCTCATGAGGTAGGGGTTGTAGCCCCATGCCATGCCGGAGCAGGTGTTGGTCTCGCCGTCCACGGGCAGCTTTGCGACCATGGCGTTCTGGGGGGTCAGCTGGCATGCGCCGCCGAAGGGCATCAGCACGGTGGCCGCGCCGATGGTGGAGTCGAATCGCTCAGAAAGGCCCTTCTTGCTGCAGACGTTCAAATCGCCCACCATGTTCTTCATCTTCTGCTCGAAGGTCACGCCGGCCCACTGGGGCTGCCAGACAGTCCCCTTCTCGATGTGGACGTTCTGGTGCTTCTCAGCGCCGTTGGAGTTCAGGAACTCGCGGCTGATGTTGACGATGGACTTGCCGTTCCACACCATGTTCAGGCGCTTTTCCTCGGTGACCTTTGCCACGGGGGTGGCCTCAAGGTTCTCCTCGGTGGCGATGGCGATGAATTTGTCCACGTCCTCAGGGGCCAGAGCCACGGCCATACGCTCCTGGCTCTCGCTGATGGCCAGCTCGGTGCCGTCGAGGCCGTCATACTTCTTGGTGACCTTGTTCAGGTCGATATACAGGCCGTCGGCCAGCTCGCCGATGGCGACAGAGACGCCGCCGGCACCGAAGTCGTTGCAGCGCTTGATCATCTTGCAGGCGTCCTCGCGGCGGAACAGGCGCTGCAGCTTGCGCTCGATGGGGGCGTTGCCCTTCTGGACCTCAGCACCGCAGTGCTCGAGACTGTCCAGCTTGTGGGCCTTGGAGGAACCGGTGGCACCGCCGATGCCGTCGCGGCCGGTGCGGCCGCCCAGCAGGACGATGACGTCGCCGGGAGCGGGGCATTCGCGGCGGACGTGGGAAGCGGGCGTTGCGCCCACAACAGCGCCGATCTCCATGCGCTTTGCCACATAGCCGGGGTGATAGATCTCATCCACCTGACCGGTGGCAAGGCCGATCTGGTTGCCGTAGGAGGAATAACCGGCGGCAGCGGTGGTCACCAGTTTGCGCTGGGGCAGCTTGCCGGGCAGGGTCTCACTGACGGGCTTGAGAGGGTCGCCTGCGCCGGTGACGCGCATGGCCTGATAGACGTAGCTGCGGCCGGACAGCGGGTCGCGGATCGCACCGCCGATGCAGGTGGCAGCACCACCGAAAGGCTCGATCTCCGTCGGGTGGTTGTGAGTCTCGTTTTTGAAGAGGAACAGCCAGTCCTCATCCTTGCCGTTGACGTCGCACTTGATCTTCACGGTGCAGGCGTTGATCTCCTCAGACTCGTCGAGGTTCTTCAGGATGCCCTGCTTTTTCAGTTCCTTGGCACCGATGGTGGCCAGGTCCATCATGCAGCGGGGCTTGTTCTCGCGGCCAAGGTCGGCGCGCATGGCCATGTAGCGGTCGAAGGCCTCCTGCACCACGGCATCGTCGATCTGGACGTCGTCCAGAATGGTTCCGAAGGTGGTGTGGCGGCAGTGGTCCGACCAGTAGGTGTCGATCATCTTGATCTCGGTGATGGTCGGGTCGCGCTTCTCCGAGCGGAAATACTCCTGGCAGAACTTGATGTCGCCCAGGTCCATGGCGAGGCCCTTCTCGTCGATGAACTTTTTCAGGCCTGCCTCATCCAGCTCGTTGAAGCCGTCCAGCACCTCCACTTCGGTGGGGATGGGATACTCCATCTTCAGGGTAGCCCTGGTGTCCAGCGAAGCCTCGCGGGCCTCCACCGGGTTGATGACGTATTTCTTGATCTCAGCCACCTGCTCATCGGTCAGGGTGCCTTCCAGCAGGTAGACGCGGGCAGAGCGCACCAGCGGGCGGTCGCCCTGGCTGATGAGCTGGATGCACTCGGCGGCAGAGTCGGCGCGCTGGTCGAACTGGCCGGGCAGATACTCCACGGCGAAAGACACGCCGTCGGAGACGGGCAGCTCTGCGTAGGTGTTATCCACCGGCGGCTCACTGAACACGGTGGGGACGCACTGCTCGAACAGAGCCTCGTCGATGCCTTCCACGTCGTAGCGGTTGAGCAGACGCAGACCGTTCAGCTCCTTGATGCCCAGCAGGGAGACGAGCTCATTGCGCAGGCTCTGGGCCTCGCCGTCGAAGCCGGGTTTCTTTTCAACATAGATACGATATACCATTGGGTATTTCCCTCCTGTATCGATTTCTTCTTCCGGGCTAAACCTCTCCGTCACGGCTGACGCCGTGCCATTGTCCGGGTTGCGGTACCCAGCATCCGCTTCGCTTTGCTTGCGTATTGCTGACCGCGGCCCCAACAGCGACTCCCTGTTTCCGCCACCGGCGGCGGTCGTCGTCGTTGCCCTAGCGAGGGGAGGCTTTGGCATACCGGAAAACTTCATCTCTTCGCCAGAGGCTTCCCTCGATAGGGGAGCTGTCTGCGAAGCAGACTGAGAGGTTTATTCTTTCTCTGCCAGCGCTTTCAGCGCCCGCATCCCGATGTCGGTGCGCTTGTGCAGCTTGTCGAAGTGGATGTGCTCCGCCGCCTCGTAGGCGATGGAGATGGCGCGGGGCAGGCCGGGCGCAGTGGCCGTCACACCCAGCACACGGCCACCGTTGGTGACGAGCTGGCCGTCCTCGGTGATGGCCGTGCCGGAGTGGTAGACCGTGACGTTCGGCTCATCGGGCAGCTGGCCGTCCACCAGACCGGTGATGGGCTTGCCCTTCTCGTAGGCCACCGGGTAGCCGCCGGAAGCGAGGATGACGCAGGCGGCAGCGCCGTCCGAGAACCTGACCTCGGTGTCGGCCAGCGTCCCCTCGGTGCAGGCGGTCATGACCTTGAGCAGGTCGCTTTCCAGCAGGGGCAGCACCACCTGAGTCTCAGGGTCGCCGAAGCGGCAGTTGTACTCGATGACCTTCGGGCCGTCCGGGGTGAGCATCAGGCCGAAGTAGAGGCAGCCCTTGAAGGGGCAGCCCTCAGCGTTCATGGCCTTGATGGTGGGCAGGAAAATTTTCTCCATGCACTCGGCAGCGATGGCCGGAGTGTAATAGGGGTTCGGCGCGACGGTACCCATGCCGCCGGTGTTCAGGCCGGTGTCGTGGTCGTTGGCGCGCTTGTGGTCCATGGAGGACACCATGGGCTTGACCACCTTGCCGTCGGTGAAGCTCAGCACACTGACCTCGGGGCCGGTGAGGAACTCTTCCACCACGACATGGTTGCCGGAAGCGCCGAACTTCTTGTCCAGCATGATCTCCTTGACGCCCTCGGCGGCCTGCTCTTCGTTCTCGCAGATGAGTACGCCCTTGCCCAGCGCAAGGCCGTCGGCCTTGATGACCACCGGGTATTTGCCCTCAGCCTTGATATACTCCATGACCTTGGCGGGGTCGTCGAAGGTCTCATACTTTGCGGTGGGGATGCCGTACTTCTTCATGAGGTCTTTCGAAAAGACCTTGGATGCCTCGATGCGGGCAGCGGCCTTGTCCGGGCCGAAAGCCGGGATGCCGACTGCCGCCAGCGCATCCACCATGCCCAGTGCCAGCGGGTCGTCCTGAGCCACCACGACGTAGTCGAACTTTTCCGTCTCCGCAAAGCCGACCATCGTTTCCACGTCGGTGGCCTTGATGTTGACGCAGTGGGCGTCATAGCCGATGCCGCCGTTGCCGGGCGCACACCAGACTTCGCCGCAGTCAGGGCTCTTCTTCAATGCCTTGATGATGGCGTGCTCGCGTCCGCCGCCGCCAACGACCAGAATTTTTTTTGCCATTTTTATGCCCCCTTAGTGATGGAACAGCCGGATGCCGCAGAATGCCATTGCGATGCCGTACTTGTTGCAGGTGTCGATGACCTGCTGGTCGCGGATGGAGCCGCCGGGCTGGACGATGGCCGTCACGCCGGAACGGCGTGCGCGCTCGATGTTGTCGCCGAAGGGGAAGAACGCATCCGAGCCGAGGCAGACGCCGGTGACATGGCTCAGGTACTCTTTCTTTTCCTCAGCGGTCAGCGGCTCGGGCTGACGGGTGAAGGTCTCGGCCCAGACGTCGTCACCGATGACGTCCTCGGGGGTGTCGCCGATGTAAACATCAATGGCGTTGTCGCGGTTGGGCTTTGCCACATCGTCACGGAAAGGCAGCTCCAGCACCTTCGGCATATGGCGCAGCTGCCAGTTGTCGGCCTTCTGGCCTGCCAGACGGGTGCAGTGGATGCGGCTCTGCTGGCCGGCACCCACGCCGATGGTCTGGCCGCCTGCGGTGTAGCAGACGCTGTTGGACTGGGTGTATTTCAGGGTGATGAGGGCAATGATGAGGTCGCGCTTCTGCTCCTCGGTCACGGTCTTGTTCTCAGTGACCCAGTTGGTCAGCATGGTGTCGGCGTTGATGGCCAGCTCGTTGCGGCCCTGCTCGAAGGTGATGCCGTAGACCTGCTTGTGCTCCACGGGGTTCGGCTTGTAGGCCGGGTCGATGGCGACCACGTTGTAATTGCCCTTCTTCTTTCCGGCGAGGATGGTCAGTGCCTCCGGCTCATAGCCCGGGGCGATGATGCCGTCAGATACTTCGTGCTGGATGAGCTTTGCAGTCGGCACATCGCAGACGTCGGAGAGGGCGATCCAGTCGCCGAAGGAGGACATCCGGTCCGCACCGCGGGCGCGGGCATAAGCACAGGCCAGCGGCGAAAGCTCCATGTCCGGGGCGATGTGGTACATCTTCCGCTCCACCTCGCTCAGAGGCAGACCGAGAGCTGCGCCGGCCGGGGAGACGTGCTTGAAAGAAGCGGCAGCGGGCAGGCCGCAGGCCTCCTTCAGCTCCTTCACCAGCTGGATGGAGTTCAGAGCATCCAGAAAATTGATGTAGCCGGGCTTGCCGTTCAGGACGGTGACGGGCAGGTCAGAGCCATCCTCCATATAGATGCGGCTGGGCTTCTGGTTGGGGTTGCAGCCGTACTTCAGTGCGAGTTCATTCATTGGTGCATCCTCCTTGTGTCTTAGGTTATTCTTCCTCGGCGTCGAGCTTTTTGAGCAGTTCCAGCTCTTCGGGCAGCAGCTCCGGCTCCTCAGGGTCGTCGAGGTCGCTGCACACAGCGTCGTATTTGTTGAAGATCATGTCGCCGCTCTCGCCGGTCTCCAGATCGATGACCCGGGCGAAGAGGCTGACTTTGTTGTCGGGGTTCAGGTTCTGCCACAGGCCGTGGGCGAAGTCGCCGATGGTGCGGGGGCAGGCGAAGCGGAGCGGCTCCCCCTCAAAGCTGGGGATGGGATTGCCGTTGTGCTTGTAGGTGCTGATGAAGTGGCCTTCACCGGCCACGGGCTGGGGGTAGTCGAAGAAATAGCGCTGGACGCTCTCGCCGTTGCCGTCGGCAGACTTGAGGATGCTCATCTGGTAGCTGCCGTCTGCGTACACCACAGCGGAGATGCGGGGGGTGTAGTTGGGCTCGTCCGGCTCAAAGGTGCGGGTGCGCAGGGCGTCGGCGAAGCTCTTGCCCCGGCTCATCTCGTCAAAGATGGTGTCGGTCTGGTCGCCGTTGGTGACGATATGGGTCTTGCCGAGGGTCAGCACGGGGTTATAGATGATGAGGCTGGGGTCCTCGAGCTTGGCCGGGTCGGCAGCCATGGTACAGATGCCGCCGCGCTCCGGCACCGGGTCGAAGACGCGGTTGCGGCTGTTCTCGCTGCGGCCCATGATGAAATAGCCGATGAACACCTGACGGCCATCCGGAGCCTTTGCCACCGCGATGCCGCGGCCGGGGTACTCGTTCGCGGCCAGATATTCGTTCAGGTTGATTTTTTCCATGTCAAATTCTCCTATTGTTAAACCTCTCCGTCACGGCTGACACCGTGCCACCTCTCCCAAAGGGAGAGGCTGAACCAACGCCCTGCTGTCCTTTACTTTATCTCTCCGCTGCACACCATTGCCACAGCCTTCGGCAGCAGCTTCCATTCAGCCTGCTCCATTACACGCTTCTGCAGCACCTCGGGGGTGTCGCCGGGCAGGATGTCCACGGCCTTCTGCAGCAGGATAGGCCCGCCGTCGCACTCCTCATTGACGAAGTGGACGGTAGCGCCCGTCACCTTGCAGCCCCGGGCCAGCGCGGCCTCGTGGGGGCGCAGGCCGTACATTCCCGGCCCGCAGAAGGACGGGATGAGGGCGGGGTGGATATTCAGGATGCGGCGGGGATAGGCCTCGATGACGCTGGGGCCTAACACGGACAGAAAGCCCGCCAGGACCACAAGGTCAATGTTATGTTCTTTCAGCGTTTTCAGCAGTGCGGCGTCAAAATCCTCACTGGAAGCGTAATCCTTCCGGCGGACCACCACACCCTCGACGCCCGCATTAGCGGCGCGTTCCAGCGCGTAGACGCCGGGTTTGGAGGCCACGACAAGCCTGATCTTGCCGCTGGGGTTCTCGCCCCGGGCCTCGCTGTCCAGCAGCGCCTGCAAATTGGTGCCGCCGCCGGACACTAACACTGCAATGTTCAGCACAGCTCGACACCCTCACCTTCTGCGATGACGCCCAGACGGTAAGCTTCCGGCTCGCCGTTGGCATGGAGGATCTCCAGTGCCTTGTCGGCCTGCTCAGCGGGGACGGTCAGCACCATGCCGACGCCCATGTTGAAGGTGTTGAACATATCGTGCTCAGAGATGCTGCCGGTCTTCTGCATCAGGTGGAAGAGAGCCGGGGTACGGACGTCCTCCTTCTTGATGCGGGCGCAGCAGCCCTTCTTCAGGCTGCGGGGGATATTCTCGTAGAAGCCGCCGCCGGTGATGTGAGAGATGCCCTTGACATCCACTTCTTCCAGCACTTTCAGCACAGGCTTGACGTAGATCTTGGTGGGGGCCAGCAGGGCCTCGCCGAGGGTCTTGCCGCCCAGCTCTGCGGGGGCCGTCTTCAGGACGGCGGGGTCGCCGTCGATGTCAAAAATTTTGCGCACCAGCGAGAAACCGTTGGAATGGACGCCGGTGGAGGGCAGGGCGATGATGACATCGCCGGGCTTCATGGTCTCATTATTGAGGATCTTTTCCTTGTCCACAACGCCCACGGTGAAACCGGCCAGATCGTACTCGTCCTCCGGCATCATGCCCGGGTGCTCAGCGGTCTCGCCGCCCACCAGAGAACAGTCAGCCTGGACGCAGCCCTCGGACACGCCCTTGACGATCTCGGCGATCTTCTCGGGGATGTTGCGGCCGCAGGCGATGTAGTCGAGGAAGACCAGCGGTTTTGCACCGGCGCAGATAACGTCGTTGACGCACATAGCCACGCAGTCGATGCCGATGGTGTCGTGCTTGTCCATGATCATGGCGATCTTCAGCTTGGTGCCGACGCCGTCGGTGCCGGAGATGAGGACGGGGTGCTTGTAGCCGGTGCAGTCCAGCTCAAACAGGCCACCGAAGCCGCCCAGACCACCGATGCAGTGCTCGTTCATGGTGCGGGCCACATACTGCTTCATGAGTTCGACCGAACGATAGCCGGCGGTGATGTCCACACCTGCGGCTGCATAGCTTTCCGAATAGCTCTTTTCCATTGTTACTCTCCTAACTTTTTCTCGTCCTTGGGACGGTCATTCAGGTGGCGTTCATGAATATCGGTGGAAAGCACCTCTTCCGGCTTCACCGCGTATTTGCCGGTGAAGCAGGCGGTGCAGAAGCCGCAGTTGGCATTCTGGGCCAGCTGGACGACGTGCTCCGTGGAGAGGTAGCCCAGCGTGTCGGCGCCAATGATCTCGTTGATCTGGTCCACCGTGCGGCCGGTAGCGACCAGAAGCTTCTGGTCGGGGATGTCGGTGCCAAAGTAGCAGGGATATTTGAAGGGGGGTGCCGAAACGCGGAAGTGGACTTCCTTTGCTCCGGCGTCCCGCAGCAGCTTGATGATGCGGGCAGAGGTGGTGCCGCGCACGATGGAGTCATCCACCAGTACGACCCGCTTGCCCTTGACGGTGCTGGTCACGACGTTCAGCTTGATGCGGACGCTGTTCTCGCGCTGCTTCTGGCTGCCCTGGATGAAGGTGCGGCCGATGTACTTATTTTTAATAAAGCCGATGCCGTAGGGGATGCCGCTCTCCTGAGAGTAGCCAAGGGCGGCGTCGAGGCCGGAGTCCGGCACACCGATGACCACATCGGCCTCCACGGGGTGCTCCTGAGCCAGGAAGCGGCCTGCCTGCTTGCGGGCCTCATGCACCGAGCTGCCCTCGATGATGCTGTCGGGGCGGGCGAAGTAGATGAACTCGAAGACGCACATCTGGCGGTCGGGACGGCCGCAGTGGTCTTTGATGGAGCGCAGTTCACCGGTCTTGGTGTCGGTGATGACGATTTCGCCGGGTTCCACGTCCCGCAGCAGGGTCGCGCCCACGGCATCCAATGCACAGCTCTCGCTGGCAAAGACGTAGCCGCCGCCCGGCAGGGTGCCGATGCAGAGAGGGCGATAACCGCGGGGGTCACGGGCCGCGATAAGCTTAGTGGCCGACATGACCACGAGGCTGTAAGCGCCTTCGAGGACGTCCATCGTCTTGCTGATGGCGATCTCGATGCTGCCCATCCGCAGGCGGTTGCGGGTGACGAGGTAGCAGATGACCTCGGTATCGGAGGAACCATGGAAGATGGCACCCTCGTTTTCCAGCTGGCGGCGCAGCTCCAGAGCGTTGGTCAGATTGCCGTTGTGGCAGAGGGCCATGGTACCCCGGCCATGGCGGACGATCATGGGCTGGGCGTTGGCCCGGACGCGGCTGCCGGAGGTGGCGTAGCGGACATGGCCGGTAGCCATATGGGCCGTGGGCTTTGCCAGTGAGCCCAGCACAGCCGGGGTGAACACTTCATTGACAAGGCCGAGGTCCCGGTGGCCGTTGATGACGCCGTCGTCGTTCACGGCGATGCCGCAGCTCTCCTGTCCGCGATGCTGCAGCGCGTACAGGGCCGAGTAGGCGGCAGCGGCCACGTCCTCGGTGCCGGCACGGTCATAGATGCCGAAAACGCCGCACTCTTCGTGAAGCGGGTATGCAAAATCAGACATTACAGTTCCTCGATCTCTTTCTGCAGTTTTTCTTCCTTGGCGGCGATCTGCCGGGCCATGGCGACGCGCTCAGCATCCAGCTTCGCAGCCAGTGCCTCATCGCCGAGGGCCAGGATCTCAGCAGCCAGCCAGGCGGCGTTCTTCGCGCCGTTCAGGGCCACTGTGGCCACCGGGATGCCGCTGGGCATCTGGACGGTGGCCAGCAGAGCGTCCAGGCCGTCCATCGCGCCGCCCTTCATCGGGATGCCGATGACCGGCAGGGTGGTGTTTGCGGCAAAAGCACCGGCCAGATGGGCCGCCATGCCTGCTGCGCAGAGGATGACGCCGAAGCCGTTGGCCCTGGCATTCTTTGCAAACTCCGCTGCCTCGGCAGGGGTGCGGTGGGCCGACAGGATGTGCGCCTCAAAGGGGATGTCCAGCGCCTTGAGCTGAGCGCAGGCACCTTTCACCACCGGCCAGTCGCTGTCCGAACCCATAATGACTGCCACTTTACGAATCATCTGTATCCAACCTCTCTTTCTCTATCTCCCGCGACGAAAAACAAAAAAGGCTGTGATGCACTTACACCACGGCCTTTTATTTCATTCTGGACAGACTGGACCCGCAGCAGGTTACACGGAGCCCCTGATGCATTCCCGTACCGGGACGGCACATGGTACCCAGCAGCTCATTTCGCATTCTGCTCATCCTCCGCAAACCTCGTTGTCCACGCTGTTCTTCTCCGGCTGAAAAAGAGTTCATGCGCTCTTCCGTCCGCCGTCTGACTACAGTATACGGCAAAAAAACGCCTTTGCAAAGAGCGTTCGGGCAAATTTTCCCTTGTGTTCCCTGCTGTCAAAAAACTTTCAAAAATTTTGTGCAGTTTCGACACTGTTTTTCTTTTTAAGTACGACTTATCAGAAAATCTTTTTATAATAAATATCCTTTTAAAGGTTCTCCCCTTGGGAGAGGCTTTCAGAAGATGATCTTTGCCGTAGTCGCCCGTGCGGCCTTGATGAGATCGGCAGGAGCGCAGCAGACCTGCGTACCGATGCGCCCGCCGGAAACGTAGACCTTCGGCTGGTTCAGCACGCTCTCATCGAAGACGGTGGTGTACTGCTTTTTCATGCCCACCGGGCTGCAGCCGCCCCGGACATAGCCGGTGACTTTGTTGATGTCAGCGACGTGTATCATCGCCACGCTCTTTTCGCCCACGCTGCGGGCGGCGGCTTTCAGATCCAGCTCTGCCGCCACCGGGATGACGAAGACGAAGTAGTTCTTGCTGTTCCCCTGCGTCACCAGCGTCTTGTAGACGCAGGCAGGGTCTTCACCGATGCTGGCGGCGACGGTCACGCCGTCCACGGCCACGCCCTCTTCGTGGGGATATTCATGCGCGGTGTAGGCCACCTTGGCCCGCTCCAGAATGCGCATGGCGTTGGTTTTTGCTTCTTTGCCCATATGTAAGACCTCTATCGTTGTATTAACCTCTCCGTCACGCCTGACGGCGTGCCACCTCCCCTATCGAGGGGAGGCCTTGGCATAGCGGAAAACTTCTCCTCTTCGCCAGAGGCTCCCCTCAATAGGGGCAACAACGACGACCGCCGCCAGTGGCGGAAACAGGGAGTCGCTGTTGGGGCAGCGGCCAGCAAGACGCAAACGAAGTGCTGCGGATGCTGGGTGCCGCAACCCGGCCTTGTCGAGCGAAGCGAGACTGAGAGGTTGAGTCCAGATTTATTCTACCACTTTCTCTCCCAAAATTCAAAAAATTTCGGAAAGGCTATTGACTTCATGAAACTGAAGTGCTATGCTATGTCCATGCCCAATCACTTCACGATACTGAAGTTCACGATATTGAAACATCAACGGCAAGGCGGCCTCATCTCCCCCGCCGTACCAGAACAGGAAAAGGAGAACCCGCCATGATCATCGTACTCAAACAGGACGCCCCCAAAGAAAAAGTCCACGAATTCTGCACCGAGCTGGAAGGCATGGGCCTGCAGATCAACGACTCCAAGGGCAGCGACACCCACATCCTCGGCCTCATCGGCGACACCAAGGCCATCGCAGAGAGCTGGGTACTGGCAAACCCGGTGGTCGAGACCTGCCGCCGCGTGTCGGAGCCCTACAAGAAGGCCAACCGCAAGTTTCACCCGGATGACAGCGTCATCGACGTGGAAGGCGTGAAGATCGGCGGCGGCAGCTTTGCCGTCATCGCCGGCCCCTGCAGCATCGAGAGCGAGGAGCAGATCACCTACTGCGCCCAGCGCGTCAAGGCAGCCGGCGCTTCCCTGCTGCGCGGCGGTGCGTTCAAGCCCCGCACTTCCCCCTACTCCTTCCAGGGGATGCGCAGCGAGGGTCTCGACCTGCTCAAGCTGGCCCGCCGTGCCACCGGCTCCCCCATCGTCACCGAGATCATGAACACCGAACATCTGCCCCTCTTCGAGAACGTAGACCTCATCCAGGTGGGTGCCCGCAATATGCAGAACTTCGAACTGCTCAAGGCTGTAGGCCGTCAGAAAAAGCCTGTCCTGCTCAAGCGCGGCCTCGCCAACACCCTCGAGGAGTTCGTCATGAGCGCTGAGTACATCATGGCCGAGGGCAACGAGAACGTCATTCTCTGCGAGCGCGGCATCCGCACCTTTGAGACCAGTATGCGCAACACCCTCGACCTCGCCGGCGTGGTCATGCTTCATAAGATGACCCACCTGCCCGTCATCGTAGACCCCAGCCACGCCTGCGGTCACGCATGGATGGTGCCTCAGCTGGCCAAGGCCGCTGTCGCCGCCGGTGCCGACGGCCTGATGATCGAAGTCCACAACGATCCTGCCAAGGCCAAGTGCGACGGCGCACAGAGCCTGACCCCCGACCAGTTCGATGAGCTGATGGGCTTCATCCGTAAGGAAGTGGAGTTCTTCGGCAAGAAGATGAACTAAGTTACGCTTTCAGCGTTGACAATCCACGCTGAAACGATTATACTACAAATAAAGAAGGCACTGTCCAGCAAATGGTCAGCGCTCTTCCGGTATTAAGTCAAAAAGAATGACCGCTTGCTTTCTGAGGGCAGAGGCGGTCATTTCTTTTTGCCGTTGGAAATCGTCCATGTAATCTGAAAGGTCACAAAAACTGCTCCGCCAATCAGGGCAAGCAGTTGAATAACTTCACTCAGCGTCATAGAACATCCCCCCTTTCGCTCTCGCGTCAGGGGAAGCAAAAAGATTTTCGTCTCCACTGGCGCTTGGCCGGAGGAGCGTGACCACCTGCATTTGCAGACAGTGCCTGCCGCCATTTCTGACGGCAGTTTCAGAATATCATAGCTTTTGACAAAATACAATAGCGTCTTTCTTGTTCGACTGCTGCCCGCTTTGCAAAAAGGGTCGGCAGTCGTTTTCTTTTCCTGTTATCTGTGCTATACTATAGTGTATTTACAAAAAACTTCACTCTGAAAGAAAGAGGTTCACACTATGAAAGCACATATCGCACGCAACCAGAACGCCGGCGTTCCGCTGGCGCTGGGCTGGAACCTGTCCGCCGCTGACCGGGGCATCCTCGAGGGGATGGCTCCCGCCTTCGGCATGAAGCTGCTTCTCGTCTCCCCTGCCGACGCGGGCAAGACCGTCGCCCAGCTGCTGGGCGAAGTAGAGACGAAAGTCTCCCGCACCCTCGTGCTGGAACCGGGCGCTTACCCTCCCGCACTGGTGCTGGCAAACTTCAAGGAAAAGGACCTCGACACCCTGCTGGACCTCATGAAGCAGGCACAGGTGAATATCCCCCTCAAGGCCGTGGTCATCCCGTCCAACAAGAACTGGGTCTTCGGCGACCTGCTGGCCCACCTGTCAGAAGAGCATGCCGCCTTCACCGCTGCGGCAAAGGAGCAGGCATGAGCATCAAGCGTTTCGTTTCCGCTCTGCTGACCGGGGCGCTCTGCCTCGGCGTACTCACCGCCTGCGGCTCGGCCCAGAAACCCGCCTCTTCGGGCGTGAGCGCCGACGCCCAGCGGTACAGCACCATCTTCTATGATGCCTTCGACACTGTCACGCAGGTCATCGCCTACTGCGACAGCGAGGAGGAGTTCTCCCGTCAGATGGACGCCCTCCACGCCGACTTGCTGGAATACCACCGTCTCTACGACATCTACAACGATTATGACGGCGTGGTGAATGTCAAGACCATCAACGACAACGCCGGCGTCGCACCCGTTCAGGTGGACGATAAGATCCTCGGGATGCTGGAACTGGCCCGACAGATGTACGACACCACCAACGGCAAGCTGAACATCGCCATGGGCAGCGTCCTCCGCATCTGGCACGACTACCGCGAGGCCGCCGAAGCCAACACGAACGAGGCGGACAACAAGCTGCCCGAACAGGAGGCGCTGGATGCCGCCGCCCAGCACTGCGACATCTCCAACCTCGTCATCGACGAAAATGCCAGGACCGTCTACCTCTCCGACCCGGATATGTCCCTCGACGTGGGCAGCGTGGGCAAGGGCTACGCTGTGGAGATGGTGGCACAGGCCGCTGAGGCCCGGGGCCTGAAAAGCGCCCTCATCAGCGTGGGCGGCAACCTCCGCGCCATCGGCACAAAGCCCGACGGCTCCCAGTGGTCGGGCGGCGTGGAGAACCCGTGGAACGCCTCGGACGTCTACACTGCCAGCTCTTCCTACGTCTCCGGTGTCAACATGAGCGATATGGCTCTCGTCACCAGCGGCAACTACCAGCGCTACTACGTCGTGGACGGTGTGCGCTACCATCACCTCATCGACCCGGATACCCTCTGGCCCGCCCGCTACTTTGACAGCGTGAGCGTCCTCTCCCCCGACTCCGGCGCAGCCGACTGCCTCACCACCGGCCTGTTCTGTATGTCCCTTGAGGATGGCCGGAAGCTCATCGAGTCCCTCGACGGCGTGGAAGCCCTCTGGTGTACCCCGGACGGCGAAGTTATCCAGTCCAGCGGATGGGCCGGCCACGAGAAAAAATAACAGAAAACGAAAGCCCCCTCTTCGTCACGGTTCTTGCTCCAATGACGAAGAGGGGACTTTTATATACTATATATCAAGGATATTTCCGCGCGTTCACTCTTCCATACAGGCATACTTTGCCATTAGGACAGCCCCGCCGGTCACGAGTGCAACGACAAGCTCCACCACCCAGACAGATGCCACTGCACTGAGCAGAACGGACAGCGAGTCGATGACAAAGTGGAACAGATACGCATTGAGCAGGTCTTTCTGGGACTTTTTGCGGATGGACTGGAACACCAGAATCGAAAGGCTCAGATGGAGCACCACCGCAATGATCCGCTCCACGCCCCCAGCAAAGAAGGTCAGGCTGGGGGTCGTCCACAGCGCCGAAAGAGCCGCTGCCGTGTCTGCCACCTTCTTTGCGTCAAGAGACGCCAGCTGTGCAGACATGATGCCGGAATTTATCATCACGGCACTTGCGATGTTGCTGATAGATGCCACGCCGCACAGAAGCATTGCCTCCACGCCGCCGTGTCCGGCACCATACATAAAGGCATTCGGAAAATCCATCGGCTTCACCAGAAACCTCATGGCGATGTAACGACCGGTCTCTTCAAAAAGAGCTGCCATCAGGCCGCCATAGACTGCGTATAGGATCACGCTTCCGGTCAGCGCTTCTCCGGCCAGCTGGAACACGATGCGATGGATGGCAGCTTCCAGCATCAGCACCATCACGAAGAAAACGCTGCACCCGATAAAGAACGGTGCAGTCTTCGCGCCCAGCTTCTTCTTTGCGTAAACAAAGAGGCCTATGGGAAGTGCGAAGGAAACGACAAGGGAAAACACCATGCCTGCGATGCTTGCCCCGGGTACCATACCTACTGTCATAGTTATCCTCCCTGCCGATAAACCATCGGCGTTTTTGCAAGGCCTGCCCCCGGAGGGGAGCAGGGTCATTCAATATCCAGCTCCGGCGGCAGGTCGATCTGATCGGAGACGTACCGGCCGTTCTTTTTGCGCTGACGCACACACTCGGTGAGGAGATACTCGATCTGCCCGTTCACCGAGCGGAAATCGTCCTCAGCCCATGCGGCAAGGGCCTCGTAGAGCTTTGCGTTCAGGCGCAGGGGGATCTGCTTTTTGGGCTCTGCCATCAGTACAGGCTGCCGCTGTTCACGATGGGCTGTGCGTCCCGGTTGCCGCAGAGCACCACCAGCAGGTTGGAGACCATGGCCGCTTTACGTTCGTCATCCAACTCCACCACTTTGTTTTTGCTCAGCCGGTCCAGTGCCATCTCCACCATGCCCACGGCGCCGTCCACGATCATCTTGCGGGCGTCGATGATGGCGCTGGCCTGCTGGCGCTGGAGCATCACTGCGGCGATCTCCGGCGCATAGGCCAGATAGGTGATCCGGGCCTCCACCACCTCGATGCCTGCCTCAGCCACGTTTTTCTGGATCTCGTCCCGGATGCGGGCCGCCACCACCTCCGAGGAGCCCCGCAGGCTGCCCTCGTCGGCCACGCCGTCTCCGGTGGTGTCCACGTTGGGGGCCACATCGTAGGGGTACACCCGCACCACGTTCCGCAGGGCGCTGTCACACTGGAGGGAGAGGTACTCCTTGTAGTTGTCCACATTGAACACCGCCTTGGCAGTGTCGGTGACCCGCCAGATCACGGCGATGCCGATCTCCACCGGGTTGCCCAGACAGTCGTTGATCTTCTGGCGGGAGTTGTTCAGGGTCATCATCTTCAGGGAGATCTTTTTGCTTACGCTGCTTGAGGCGAGCTGGCTGTTCTGGCCGCTGACGCTCAGCAGGGCGGCTGCACCGCTCTCCTTGCTGGTCACGTCCCCGCTCTGGCTCAGCCGGGTGCCTGCGGCAGGGTTGACGGCGGCGCAGAAGGGGTTTACCCAGTAAAAGCCCTGTCCCTTCAGGGTGCCCACATAATCGCCAAAGAGGGTAAGTACCAGCGCCTCCTGGGGCTTGAGTACCTTCAGGCCGCAGAACAGAAAAATGCCTGCGATCCAATAGCCAATGGACAAAATCAGCAGCGGGATGCCCGGCAGCAGCCGGTCATCCTCCAGCAGCAGGACGCTGCAAACGAACAGGGCAATGGATGCCGCATAGCCCAGCAGGGTGAGCAGCAGTACCGCCATGCCGTTTTTGCGGGCGTTCAAAATTTTCTCTTCCATAACAGTTCCCTCCTTATGGGGCCGGAAGTGTTTCTTTTTGATACCAAAATCATATCACTTTGCCGCACCGCTGTCAAGAGAGGGACGCAAAAAAAGAACCCGCCCATCCGTAAAATGGACAGGCAGGCCCTTTGTTTATGGAGAAAAATGGAGAAATATCGTTTAGGAGGGAAGTTTTAACGCTTATACTTCGCGGCAGTCTGCAGACGCTGCATGGCGCGGTCCAGAGCGATCTTGGTCTGGTAATACTCGTGCATGCTCTGCTTATGCTGCAGGCGCTCTTCGGCGCGGATGCGGGCAGCCTCGGCACGGTTCTTGTCGATGTCCTCGGGGCGCTCGGCGCTGTCCACCAGCAGAAGCACGAAGGTGGGCGTCACCTCAGCGATGCCGTCGCCGACCAGAATTTCGCGGGTCTCGCCGTCCACAGTGAACTTGAGCATCCCCATGTGGATAGCCACCAGCACCGGGCTGTGGCCGGCCTGAACACCATAGACGCCGTCCTTCACGGGCAGCACCATGCTCTCGCAGCTGCCCTGATAGAACTCACCGCTGGAAGCCGTGATGTTGAGGATGAAGCTGTTCATCAGGCCTCACCGCCTTTTTCCTCCGCCAGCTTGTCCGCTGCCTTCTTGCGGGCGTCGTCGAGGGTGCCTACGTTGAAGAAGGCCCACTCGGGCAGGTCGTCGCACTTGCCGTCCACGATGGCGGCAAAGCCCTTGACCGTCTCGGCCAGCGGCACATATTTGCCGGGCAGGCCGGTGAAGTTCTCAGCCACCGAGAAGGGCTGGGACAGGAACTTCTGCAGCTTACGCGCACGGGTGACGGTGAGCTTGTCTTCCTCGCCCAGCTCGTCCATGCCCAGAATGGCGATGATGTCCTGCAGTTCCTGATAACGCTGCAGCGTTGCCTGCACCTTGCGGGCCACGCGGTAGTGCTCTTCGCCTACGATGTCAGCTTCCAGAATGCGGGAGGTGGAAGCCAGCGGGTCCACAGCGGGATAGATGCCCTGCTCGACGATTTTACGGCTCAGGACGGTGGTAGCGTCCAGATGAGCGAAGGTGGTAGCGGGGGCAGGGTCGGTCAGGTCGTCAGCGGGGACGTAGACGGCCTGCACCGAGGTGATGGAACCGTCGCGGGTGGAGGTGATACGCTCCTGCAGAGCGCCCAGCTCGTTGGCCAGCGTAGGCTGATAGCCGACAGCCGAGGGCATACGGCCCATCAGAGCAGAGACCTCCGAGCCGGCCTGCACGAAACGGAAGATGTTGTCGATGAAAAGCAGCACGTCCTTGTGGGTCTCCTCGCGGAAATACTCGGCCATGGTCAGGCCGGTCTCCGCCACCCGCATACGGGCTCCTGGGGGCTCGTTCATCTGGCCGAAGACCAGCGCGGTCTTGTTCAGGACGCCGGAGGCGTTCATCTCGCCCCAGAGGTCGCAGCCCTCACGGGAGCGCTCGCCGACACCGGTGAAGATGGAATAGCCGCCGTGCTCGGTGGCCACATTGTGGATAAGTTCCTGAATCAGGACGGTCTTGCCGACGCCTGCGCCGCCGAACAGACCGATCTTGCCGCCCTTGGCGTAGGGGGCCAGCAGGTCGATGACCTTGATGCCCGTTTCCAAAATCTCAGTAGCGGGCTTCTGCTCTGCAAAGCTGGGGGCCTTGCGGTGGATGGGCCAATGCGGCACATCGTCCACAGAGCCCTTGCCGTCGATGGGGCGGCCCAGCGGGTCGAACATACGGCCCAGCGTGGCCTCGCCCACCGGGGCAGTCAGGCCGTGGCCGGTGGCGGTGACTTCCATACCCTTGCCCAGACCTTCGCTGGCCGAGAGCATGATGCAGCGCACCGTCGATTCGTTGACGTGCTGCGCCACCTCCATCGTGCGCTCGGTGCCTTCTGCGGTCACGGTCAGCGCTTCCTGCAGGGCAGGCAGTCGGCCTGCGGTGAACTGCACGTCCACCACAGGGCCGGCCACGCGAATAATTTTTCCCTGTATCATAGATTTGCCTCGTTTATTAGATGTGTCAACCTCTCCGTCACGACTGGCGTCGTGCCACCTCCCCTGGCGAGGGGAGGCTATGCGGAAAAGTTATTCTTGTGATTTCACCGCAGACGCGCCGCCGATGATCTCGGTGATCTCCTGAGTGATGGAGCCCTGGCGGGTGCGGTTATATTCCAGCTGCAAGTCGCGTATCATATCGTTGGCGCTCTTGGTGGCCGAATCCATGGCGGTCATGCGGGCGCTCTGCTCAGCGCAGAAGCTCTCGGTCATGGCACCGAAGATCATGCCGTGCATATAGATAGGAGCGGTCTGCTCGAACACCGTCCATGCGTCCGGCACCAGCTCGACTTCGCCGCGGGGGTCGCCCAGACCCTTGGGGGCGGGCTGCAGATGCTCGCGGTCCAGCGGTAGCAGACGCACCATGACCGGCTCACTGGTGAGCGCGTTCTGGATCTTGGTGTAGATAAGATAGATCTCATCCAGTTTGCCCGACTTGAAGTCGTCGATGGCGTCCACCGTGATGTCACGGGCGCGCTGCAGCGACGGGGCAGTCGCGCCGTACTGGAACTCCTGCACCAGGCGGGGGTCTTTGCGGAGGGCGCGGTAGCCCACCTGACCGATGACATAGAAACGGTCGTTCCTGTCAGCCTTTTCCAGCAGGAGTTTCAGCACGTTCTGGTTGAAAGAGCCTGCCATGCCCTTGTCTGCCGTCAGCACCAGATAGGCGCGGCGGGGATCGCCGTCCTCTCTCTGCCGCTCGTGGAAGAAGGGATGCACCGGCTCGTCAGGCAGATGGGGGACGACACGGGAGATGGTGTCTCTCATGCGGGTGAAGTAGGGCAGGACGTTCTGGTAGTTCTTGCGTGCCTTGCGCAGCTTGGAGGAAGAGATCAGATACATCGCATTCGTGATCTTGCGGGTATCCTGAATGCTCTCGATGCGCTCTTTCAGCAGCTTACTGGACGCCATGACTCTCGCCTCCCTCGTAGGCCTTCCATGCGTTCAGGATGGTGTCGGTCTGCTCGGGAGTGAGCTTGCCGGTGGCCGTGATGGCATCCATCGTGCCGGACACATCTGCATGGAACTGGCGAACAAAGGCAGCGGTGCGCGCCCGCTGCTCAGCGAGAGGCACTTCGTCCAGCATCCCGTGGGAAGCCAGCACAAGGATGACCACCTGCTCGGCGTCGGTCTTGGGCTGATAGAGCGGCTGCTTGAGCATCTCGGTCAGAGCCTTGCCGTGCTCGAGCTGATGGCGGGTCTCGGCGTCCAGATCGGAGCTGAACTGCGCGAAGGACTCCATGTCCTTGTACTGGGCCAGCTCGATACGCAGGTTGGCGTTGGCCTTCTTCATGGCCTTGGTCTGGGCTGCGCCGCCGACACGGGAGACGGACAGGCCCACGTTGACAGCCGGGCGGTTGCCGGCGTTGAACAGAGCGCTCTCGAGGAAGATCTGACCGTCGGTGATGGAGATGACGTTGGTGGGGATGTAAGCGGACACGTCGCCTGCCTGAGTCTCAACGATGGGCAGTGCGGTGATGGAGCCACCGCCCAGTGCATCGCTCATGCGGCAGGAGCGCTCCAGCAGACGGGAGTGCAGATAGAAGACGTCGCCGGGGTAAGCCTCACGGCCCGGAGAGCGGCGGAGCAGCAGAGAGATGGCACGGTAGGCCACCGCGTGCTTGGAGAGGTCATCGTAGACGATGAGGACGCTCTTGCCCTGCGCCATGAAATATTCAGCCAGAGCCGTACCGGCGTAAGGTGCAATGTACTGCAGCGGGGCGCTGTCGGAAGCGGTAGCCGCCACGATGGTGGTATAGCCCATCGCGCCGTGCTTCTTCAGATCTTCGGCCACGCGGGCGATGGAAGAAGCCTTCTGGCCGATGGCGACGTAGATGCAGAGCACGCCGGTGTCCTTCTGGTTCAGGATGGCATCGGTGGCGATAGAGGTCTTGCCGGTCTGGCGGTCGCCGATGATCAGCTCACGCTGGCCGCGGCCAATGGGGAACATGGAGTCGATGGCGAGGATGCCGGTGTGGAGCGGCGTATCCACGCTCTGGCGCTCGAGGATGCCGGGGGCCTGCTTCTCGATGGGGTTGTAGCCCACAGCCTCGATGGGGCCTTTGCCGTCGATGGGCTCGCCCAGCGGGTCGATGACGCGGCCAAGGAAGCCGTCGCCCACCGGGATGCCGGCACGCTTGCCGCTGCGGGTGACCATGGTGCCGACGCCGACGGTCTCAGCGCCGTCGAAGAGCATGATGCCCAGACGGCCCGGCTCGACGCTCTCCACCATGCCCTTGGCGCCATTCTCGAAGGTGACGATCTCGCCGTAGACGGCGCGGTCCATGCCTTCCACTTCCACGATGCCGTCGGCGGAGGAGATGACCACGCCGCCCTCTTCGCTGGTGGCGGCGGGCTTGTAGTCCTCGATGCGGGTCTTGAGGGTGGCCAGAGAGGGCTTGTCGGCCATCATCTGGTCGATGGCGTGGCGGCCGGAGTTATCGAAGACGCGGTCGCCGATCTGCAGCACATAGCCGGAGAGGAGGCTGTCGTCCACCGTGACGTTCAGGATGACCTCGGTGGCGTCGTACAGCTTCGCGACCTCTTTCTTGATGCGCTCCAGGTCCTCCTCACGGGGGGTGCGGGCGGCACGGAGGTCAGCTTTGACGATGCGGTTGGCCGAGAAGAACTCGGTGCTGAATTCACTTGCCATTTTCAGCCCCCGCTTTCTCCAACAGGTCGTCCAGCAGGCGGGCGTCGTCCTGCTCGTTCAGGTTGCGGGCCAGCAGCTTCTCGCACATGGCGCGGGCCAGTGCAGTGGTCTGGGCGTCAGCCTGGCGCAGCTTGTGCTGGCGCTCGGCCTCGGCGGCAGCTTTGCCCTCGGCCAGGATGGCGTCGGCCTGCTGCTGGGCGTCAGCCAGCAGCTGCTGCTTGTCCTTTTCGGCCTGCTGCTCGTAGGCAGTGCGGCGGGCAGCAGCCTCGGCGTCCACATTGCGCAGCTTTGCCTGCGCGTCGTTCAGGGCCGCAACGGCCTCCTGCTTGGAGGTCTCGGCGGCGTTCAGTGCGTCATCCACCTGCTTCTGGCGCTGTGCGATGATGTTCATGACAGGCTTGTACAGGAACTTGCGCAGCAGCAAAAACAGAACCAGAATGTTGACGACTGTATACAGAAGGTTCAGATTCAGAGTCAGCATTCGTCATGCCTCCGTTATCAACCCAGGAACAGGATGATGAGCAGAGCAACGACGAAGCCGAAAATTGCAGTACCTTCGGCCAGAGCTGCACCCAGCAGCAGGTTGGTCTGGATCTTACCGGAAGCTTCCGGCTGGCGGCTGATGGCCTCCGTTGCCTTGCCGGTGGCAATGCCGATGCCGATGCCGCCGCCGATACCAGTCAGCGCTGCGATACCAGCGCCCAGAGCTACGAGTCCGTTCATAATTATTTCTCCTTTTAATCGATCAATTTACTCTTCTCCACCAATACTCTCTTTCATGAACAGCGAGGTGAGGAAGACAAAGACATAGGTCTGGATGAGACCATCGAACAAATCAAAGTACAGGCTGAAGATGGCCGGTACGAACACCGGGACCACCAGCTTGATGAGCTCCATGATGACGAAAGCGCCCAGCACGTTGCCGAACAGTCGCATACACAGGCTGGTGGGGCGGATGGCGATCTCGAGGATGTTCATGGGGGTCATGATGGGGGTGGGGGCGGTGAGGCTCTTGAGGAAGCCCTTGCCGCCCCGGGCATGGATGCCGGAATACTCGATGAGGCAGATACTCATGAGCGCCAGCGCAGCGGTGACATTCAGATCCTTCGTGGGGGGCTTGATGCCGAATACACCGATGAGGTTCGCACAGGCGATGTAGAGAGCCACCGTCATGAGGTAAGGCACATACCGTCTGCCCTGCTCGCCCAGCAGGCCCGTGAAGAAGTTGTCGATCGTGGTGACGACCAGCTCAAGGATGGCCTGCCGCCTGGAGATGTGGTCCACCTTGAGGTTCCGGGTGAGCAGGATGGAGACGATGACCAGAAACAGCATGATGCCCCAGCTGACCACCACGGATTCCGGCACCTGCAGGCCGCCGAGGGAGATCATCTCCACATTCAGCTCTTCTTTCAGGGCCGCAGTCAATGCGTTCATCGCTTTGCCTCCTTTCTGAGCAGAGTCTTATCCTGAAGCGTAAAGGTATCGTTCGTTTTCACTCTATCTCCTTTCGTTTCTTTTATTAAAGCAGCTGTGCTAAAAATCAAAAAAGGTGCGTTTGTTTTTATGGAAACACACCCTCTTTCTGCGCTCAGCGCAGCCCTTTTGCGTCTGGTATCATAGCACGATTGGTGCGGTTTGATAAGACCTTTGGCCGATATTCTACTTTTTGTTATATCTTATTTCACGCCTCGGCCGGGAATGTTGTGCATCTTGCTTAATAATGCACAGTTAAACTGTCCATTTTGACCAAATCCTTAGTCATTCCTTAGTGGTTCGTTTCATTTTTGAGGTAAAACGAAACCCTTTCGGCAGAATTATGCACTCCATGTATATCTGATATATAAAATTCATATGGCTGTCAAGTGTGTGATACATGAAATTTTCTTAATCAGAAGCTTATTTTTATTAAGTAATATTACCTGTTTATAATATAGGATATAGGCTCACTGGGCGTTCTGTCCACCGCGGCGGAAGATAGCACGGAAGATGAAGCGGG
Source organism: Faecalibacterium sp. Marseille-P9590 (assembly GCF_017377665.1). Taxonomy (NCBI): domain Bacteria; kingdom Bacillati; phylum Bacillota; class Clostridia; order Eubacteriales; family Oscillospiraceae; genus Faecalibacterium; species Faecalibacterium sp. Marseille-P9590. The sequence continues at coordinate 184,597 of NZ_JAFREF010000002.1, read as the reverse complement.
CCAGCGGGCCGCAGTAGAACATCTGCCAGCACAGAGCCATCGGGAAATTGCAGCCGAACGTATGCACCCACGTACCGAAGCTGGGCTCCTTGAACAGCACCGTTGCCACAAGGCTCATGACAGGGCACATGATGCAGACGATCATCAGAGAGATGGCATAGGTGATGAACTGCGGCCGGTCGGTGGGGCGCATGAAGGTGAAGGCCAGCGCAGTCGCCAGCTTTTCCACCACGAAGAACTCCAGCACGAAAGCCACCGGCACCATAATGGGCATCTCATGCAGGGCCATGCCGAAGGTGGCGTTGGTCACGCCGCCGGTGGCGAGGGCGACATTGTAGACGATCATTCCATAGACCATGATAGCGGCCATAACGACAGTAAAGACGATTTTTTCAAGCAGAGTCTTAGGCATTTTTGATTTTCTCCTCATTTGTGTTGTGGGGTAAAGTCTTTCGGAACTTTCGCCGCACAAAAAAAAAGACAGACGAGGGCGGAACCTTCGTCTGTCTTTGCACGACTACCATTCATTGCCCGCTATGATAGCACAAACTCCCGCCCCGCGTAAGAGTTTTCTGCCGTTTTCTCCCGTTTTGCGCAAATCCTTCCACGAACGACCCGAAATTTTCGGGCAGTTTATCTCATTCCCGCCGTCCCTTCAATCACCCGGAGCGAAGTTTGGCAGTTCTTGCACAGAGGTTTTCCACAAAAGGCCCTGCAGGCCGTCCAGACTGCGCAGGGAGGCTGTTTCAGTCGTGCGTTTGTATGAACAATACAGTTTTTTTGTTATTTATTGAAAAAATATATCTAATTCATTGTGCATTCTGCGAATGGACAAACCGTGCCTGCGCGTGTATAATAAAGCCAGAAACCAGAGAAGTACAGCAGAAGCTCAAATGAGAGCTAACCCCGCTGACTTTAAGCAGAAAGGAGCGAAGACCGATGGTCGATATGGAACCCGCACAGTACGCACAGACTGTCGGGGTTCGCTGAGAAGCAAAACAGAGGCTCACCACAAACGGGATGCTTCCCCCGTATAAAAACACAACAACAAGAGCCGTTCTTGAGCATCAATAACGCGAATAACAGAACAGTCTGTGAAATAAAATCCCTCGCGTTCAAATAGATCCGCCGAAGGTGATCCCAATGAAGAAAGCTTTTGTACGGAACGTCTTATTTGAATAACTCTAAAGGAGAAATTCCAATGTACTAAGTAATGACACTCCCTTCGCAAATCTAACTCGAAAGAATGTGGTAATATGAAATTCATCTCTGTGATTCGTATCCCGCACTCCAACAGTTAAGAAAAGGGTCATTCCAATGTACTAAGAAATTCATTCCCCTGCCAATCGTTCTTCACCGTTTCAAAGGAGAATCTTCTATGAAACGTCCGGTACAGACCGAAAAATGAAGAAATCGAGGTCAAGAGGCTATGACTCCGAAGAAGTAAGCATCCTGCCGACTGAGGGCTTGCAACCGCCTCAAGTCGGCAGGTTTTTTGTCTGATGTTTTCCAATGAAGCCTGCATCCTCCCGTTTTCCTGCCGGGAGGATGCAGGTTTTGTTTTGTCCCGGATATTTTGCGGCGGCAGGCGCAGAGCCTGTAGACTTTCGAATCTATTTCGTGTATACTTTTGCTCAGGAAGCAGCACTTACAAGGAGGCAAACCACTATGGCAAGCAATTTCGAGTTCTACTCCCCCACCCGGGTCATCTTCGGCAAAGGCACCGAGCAACGCGTAGGCGCGCTGGTGCGCGAATACGGCGGCACCCGCGTCCTCATCGTCTACGGCGGCAAGAGCGCCGTCCGCTCCGGTGTGCTGGACCGAGCTGAAAAGTCGCTGGCCGAGGCCGGCATTTCCAGCTGGACGCTGGGCGGCGTCGTGCCGAACCCCCACCTCGACAAGGTCTACGAGGGCATCCGCATCGGCAAAGAGAACAGCATCGACTTCCTGCTGGCCGTGGGCGGCGGCAGCGTCATCGACACAGCCAAGGCCATCGCCTACGGCCTGGCCGAGCCGGAAAAGGACGTCTGGGAGCTGTACGAGCACACCCGCACGGCCAGCAAGTGCCTGCCGGTGGCCAGCATCCTGACCATCGCGGCGGCGGGCAGCGAAACGTCCAACAGCAGCGTCATCACCCGAGTGGACACCCACCAGAAGCGGGCCTACAACGACGACATCAGCCGCCCGAAGTTCGCCCTCATGGACCCTGAGCTCACCAAGACCCTGCCCGACTATCAGACCGAGTCCGGCTGCGCCGACATCATGATGCACACCATGGAGCGCTATTTCACCAATGGCGGCAATATGGAGTTGACCGACGCGCTGGCCGAGGGCCTGCTGCGCACCGTGATGAAGAACGCGGTCATCCTCCACACCGACCCGGCCAACTACGAGGCCCGGGCCGAGGTGATGTGGGCGGGCAGCCTGTCCCACAATGGCCTGACCGGCTGCGGCATCGCCAGCGGCGACTTTATGTCCCACAAACTCGAGCATGAGATGGGCGGTATGTTCGACGTGACCCATGGCGCGGGCCTCGCCGCCCTCTGGCCCAGCTGGGCGCGGTATGTCTATAAGGACTGCCTGCCCCGCTTCGTCCGCTTTGCCCGGAACGTCATGGGCGTGACCACCGACGGCACCGACGAGGAGATCGCCCTGAAAGGCATCGAGGCCATGGTGGACTTCTACCACAGCATCGGGATGCCCGCCAGCTTCCATGAGCTGGGCATCGACCCCACCGACGCGCAGATCGACGAGATGGCCCGCCGCTGCCTCGAAGCTTGCGGCTCCGCCCTCGGCTCGGCCAAAAAACTCAGCCTCGACGACATGATCGCCATCTACCGCGCCGCCAACCACTAAGAAAACTTTTTCCCTTCCGCCCGGCACAGGATATTTTGCTTACTCTGTGCCGGGCATTTCGTTGTCTTTTGTGTGCTTCATCTCACTTTTTGGCAAAGAAGTGGAAAAGAGATGGGAAAATAAGAGCATTCGCCTGAACTCGAAGTATAAACGAAGCGCACCCCTTCTCCACACAGAAGCAGAAGGGGTGCGCTTTTCTATGTCCGCCGAAAGTTTTCAACAACACAAAACTTCATTTTCCTATCACAAATTTCCATCTCCCTTTTGGGAGGAGCTGTCTGCGAAGCAGACTGAGAGGGCTATCCATTCTTATAAAGAATAGATGTCTATAAAATTTTTATATTTTACAAAGGTTTCGTTTTGTGGTTTGATGGAGCCAGAACGATTTGTTTTGCTGCATCGGGGCTGTCAAACCTGCGTGAATGGGGTCGTTTCCTGCGTGAATCGCTGTGTCTAAGCCCCGATGGTTATGTTATAATATGGTCATAAGGGAGGAACTTGAGGATGGAGCTTCGATTTGCGGTCGTAGAAGACCGCCTGCCCGACGCTCAGCGGTTGGAGAGCCTTTTGCGGCTGGCTTTCGGCGGCGGGCATACATTGGTCTGTGACCATTATGAGAGCGGTGACGCCTTTCTGCAGGCGTTTCCCTCAAAAAATCATCAGGTCGTTTTTCTCGACATCTGCATGGAAGGCACCAATGGCATCGAGACGGCGCGCATCCTGCGCCGGACCGACCCCGACCTGCTGCTGGTGTTCGTGACCTCGTCCCCGGAATACGTATGGGACGCATTCCCCGTCCACCCCTTCGATTATCTGCTCAAGCCCTACCGGGAAGAAAAGCTCTTCCAGCTGGCCGACGAGCTGCGGCGGGTGCTCTTCCGGGCCGAACCGGAGCTGGAAGTCCGCATCGCACGGCAGCAAGTACATCTCCCCCTGCGGAAGATACAGTACGCCATGGCCCAGAACCACTACGTCCGCATCGTCAGCGACGACGGCGAGTGCCGGGCCGTCTCCACCTTCTCCCAGGTGGAGCAGCTGCTGCGGGCGCAGGCGAACTTCATCGTCTGCAACCGGGGCGTCATCCTGAACATGGACAAGGTGCTCCGGCTGGACAGCGACTGCTTCGAGATGCTGGACGGCACCTGCCTGCCCGTGCGTCAGAAGGATAAGAACACCCTGTTCGCCCAGTTTACACAATATCAGTTCCGCCATATGCGGCGGGAGCTATGACGCCGAGAGGAGGCCCGACCTTGGACTTTTCTTTATTTGGACGCTATTTTCTGGACCTCGCCGTCTTCTACCCAGGGGCATTCCTCTGTCTCGCGCCCCTGTGGGAGCATGTGAAGGCCCCCCGGCGCACCGCTGTGCTGACAGCCGCTCTCGTCACGGTCATCTGCCTTGCAGCGGCGGCCCTCTGCGCCATCTTCGAACTCGACAGCAACATCCTGCTTCTGCCCACCCTGCTGGCAGCGTTCTGGCTGCTGCGCTGGCGGGTGGGTCCGGAAGTTTCCGTGAGCCAGACCGCCTTTCTCTTCGCCGTCTCCGGCGTCATGACGGCGGTCTGCACCCTGCTTTCCACGGTGCTCAACGCCCGGGCTGAGGTAGACAACGACGCCCCGGCCTGTCTCGTCTCCACCTCCCTGCTCAAGCTGGGACTCTCGGCAGTGCTCTGCATCATCTTCTGGTTCACCGCCGTCCAGTGGAGCCGCTGGCTGCTGCGGGAGTACCGAGGCGAAGCCTTCTGGCAGTCGGCCTGGCCGCTGCCCACCATCTACGCGGCTTTCCTCGTCTTCTGTATGCCGCTGGACCCGGCCGTCGTGCTCATCAACCGTCTGATGATCATTTCTGTTCTGGCCGTCTCCATCTCGCTGCTGGGCATCTTTTTGCTGCTGTACGAGATGTATCAGGTGGCCCGGGAATACACCCGCAGCGCCCAGCTCGACCGGGAAAACCAGCTTCTGGCCGTGGAATCCCGCCGCTACACCGAGCTGCGGGCCTATATGGAGCAGACGCGGCATCTCCGCCACGACTTCCGCCAGCATCTCCACGTCATCGCCGGACTCACCGAGGCCGGGCAGGTGGATGAGCTGAAAAACTACCTGCACCAGTACGAATCCGAGCTGAGCGAGGAGCGCCCCACCCTCTGCGCGAATCCTGCCGTGGATGCTCTGGCCGGTCACTACGACCACGAGGCCCACAGCCTCGGCGTGCCGGTGGACTGGCGGCTGGAACTGCCCCGCCAGCTGGCCATCCCGGAGGCCGACTTCTGCATGATGCTGGGCAATCTGTTGGAAAATGCTTTCCACGCCAGCCAGAAGCTGCCGCCCGAACAGCGGCAGGTGAAGGTGATGGCCCGGATGCTGAGCCCCGCCATGCTGGGCCTGCTGGTGGAGAACCGCTATGACGGCGTGCTCAAGCGCCAGCAGGGCACCCTCCACTCCACGAAACACGACGGAATGGGCATCGGCCTCGTCTCCATCCAGACGGCTGTTTCCAGATATGGCGGTTCTATGACCGTCGAGACCGAGAACGGTTTGTTCCGGGTGAATATTTTATTGAACCTTTAACCTCTCCGTCACGCCTGCGGCGTGCCACCTCCCCTATCGAGGGGAGGCTGAGAGGTCATGTTATCAAAAAGGAGGACTCCACCATGAAAATGACCCGACGCAGCTTCCTCAGCGCTTCCGCTCTCACACTGCTGTCCTGCCAGCTGGCCCCCGCCGCCAGGGCAGACTGCCTTCTGTCCGACCTTTTCCACGGCGCAGACACCGCCCTGCCGCCGAAGCCTCTGACGGCAAAAGTTGTGGACGCCAACCCCTTTATGGGCCGCAGCGAGTCAAACATCCACCACGACTGCTACAACACCGACTCCACCGACGCCGTCCTCCCCGTGGGCATCTGCCCCGAGGTCAACGTGGCAATGGAAAAGACGAACCCCAACGCCTCCCCGGCCATCTTCTTCGACAACTTCGATAATCCCGTCAGCCCGTTCCTGGGCGGTCTGGCCATCCGCGACCTCGACGCAGAAGAAGTCCGCACCATCGGCTTTTTCTCTCCCGCCAGGCACGACGGCGGCGGCTATCTCATCCAAAGCTCCTATTCCTTTGTGGACGGGCGCAACCTCATCGTCTGCCCCACCAGCCACAACCATGTGCTGATGCTTCGCGCCACCGACGAGAACGGTACGCCTCTGCCGGTTTTTGAAAAGGTACTGGACATCAACATCAAAGAGGCTGCCGAGCGGGTGCTTGGCCGCAGCCTCGAGCAGAACCTGCTCTCCATCGTCTTTGACTACGACGGCAACCTCTGGTTCGTCACCGGCGGCTTCCGCATCTACCCCAGCCGCGGCCAGCAGGGCGCGATGGGCTACATCTCCCACAATGCCATCGACGCCATCCTTGCCGGCGGCACTGCCGACCTCGACCACGAAGTCCATGTCTACGCTCCCGCTCCGGGCGAGGGTGCTGAAAACGGCATTGCCTCCTGCCGGGAGGGTGCGGTCATCCTGACGAACCTTGCCTGCTACCTGCTGCGTGCCAACGGCGGCGTTGAAGTCGTCTGGCGCACCCCCTACGACAGCGTGGGCGCAAAAGACAGCCGCGAAGGCGCTGCCACCACCGGCGGCGGTCTGGCATGGGGCGGCGGCTGCTCGCCCTCTCTGAGCCGGGAGTTGGTCTTCTTCACCGACAACCTCGAGACCGTCAGCCTGATGGCTGTGGACATCCACACCGGCGAAGTCGCCGCCAGCCACCCGGTCATCGACGAGCTGCCCGCCAACATGCCGGTGTCGGTGGAAAATTCGGCCATCGTCTACGACCACGGCAACGGCCGGGTCAGCACCATCGTCTGCAACTGGTTCGGCGCAGGCAGCCCCAACCTCGCAAAGCCCGACAGTGACTCGTCCATCCAGAGCTACGAGAACATCTACGACCGCAACTGGCTGCTCAAGGGCAACTGCATGATCATGCCCGGCGTCGAACGGGTGGACACCATCCGCACCGCCGACGGCTGGACCATGAAGAGCATCTGGTGCCGCGACGACCTCAGCGACACTTCCATGATGAAGCTCTCCACCGCCACCGGCTACATCTACGGCTTCGTGCAGGACGTGGACAGCGGCATGTGGCAGTACATCGTGCTGGACTTCGACACCGGAAAGACCGTCCTCACTGTGGACGTTGCCTCCCTCTACGGCTACAACAACATGGCCATCGGCATGTACGCGGGCCGTGACGGCAACAAGCTCTACTGCCCCACCGGCTACAAAGAGCTGCTCCGCCTGCAGGACCGCTTCGTCTTCCTGCCCGAGATGCCCTACCGGAAGGTCGATCTGGACAAGACCTCCCGCCGGGTGCTTTCGGCGGCAGAGTTCCAGGCCGCAGGCGGCGCCGGCACCCCCGCAAGCTGGCTCCACACCGCCACCCTCGACAACCTCCACCCCGCGACTACTGTTTCTTTCCGCATCAACGGCCTGACCGGAAATGCCGCCGACTATAAGCTCTTCGCCCTCGGCACGGATGGCCGCTACCACGAGGTGTCCGACTGGCACTTCGACGATGCCCCGGCCCGTCTCAGCGCGAAGAAGGTCTACACTATCTGCCTCACCGCACAGGACGGCGGCAGCTTCGACCTCTCGCCCGACGCCAAGGAAGTCACCCTTTCCATCGTTCTGGCCCGCTGAATCTGACAAAGCAGGAGGACTCCCGCCATGAAAATGACCCGCCGCGATTTCCTCAAGCTCTCCTCTGCCGCTGCCGCCGCCTGCGGCGTCACGCTGCTGCCGGCCCAGAAAGCCGATGCGGCTTCTGCCATCCAGACCCTGCTGGAAGAAGCTTATCTCTACGCCTTCCCGCTGGTGCTCGTGGACGCCACCAAGACCGTCTCCACCAACACGAAGACCGCTTCCGCCAGCCGCGCCCCCGTCAACCAGTTCATCCACGCCCGGAAGCTGCTGGACGCTTCCAGCCGCACGGTCGTCAGCCCCAATGTGGACACCATCTACACGCAGGCGTGGCTGGACGTCAGCGCCGAGCCTCAAATCTACGTCGTGCCGGAGGCCGACCGCTTTTTCAACGTGCAGGTACTGGACGCATGGACGAACACCGCCGCCGTGCTGGAAGCACCCGGGGCCTACGCCATCGCCTACTCGAGCTGGGAGGGCACGCTGCCCGAGGGCGTCCGGCGCATCGACATTCCCACCCGGACGGTCTGGACCATCGCCCGCATCATGCTCTCCGGGCCGGACGACCTGCCGAACGTGGCGGCGCTTCAGGGCCGGATGCAGCTGATGCCCCTCTCGGCCTACCCCGCCGGGCTGGCCGCTGCGCCGGAAGGGAGCTATTCTCCGGAGAACGATTTCGTCCCGGTGCAGAAGGTACTCGCCATGACGCCGCAGGAGTTTTTCGACACCGCCAACCGGCTGATGGAGACAGACCCGCCCGCCGAGGCGGACGCGCCTCTTCTCCGCAGCCTCGCGGCCCTTTCCGTCGGCCCGGGCCAGCAGTTCGACGCCTCCGCCCTCGGCCCTCTCGGCGGGCTGCGCTGGAAGCGGCTGCTCCTTCAGCTCAAGAGCAGCCTCCGGGCACAGGCAGCACGCTATTCCCGCCAGATGGGCCAGTGGATCTACTATGGCGACCCCATCGGCAATTTCGGCACCGCCTACGACTACCGGACGATGGTCGCCCTGATGGGCCTCGGGGCCAACACCACCGACATCGCCATCTACCCGCGCACCTCCACCGACAGCGCCGGGGCCGACCTTACGGGCCAAAAGACCTACACGCTCCACTTCGACGCCCTCCCGCCCACAGTGGGCAACGGCTTCTGGTCGGTGACGGCCTACGGCGAGGACAACTTCCTCATCGACAACCCCATCAGCCGCTACTGCGTGAACGATCGTTCCGGCCTCCATCGGAACGCCGACGGCTCGGTGGACGTCACCCTCTCCAAGGACGCGCCCGAGGACACTACCAACTGGCTCCCCGTCTCGGACGAAAAATTCCACCTTTTCCTCCGCATCTATAAGCCCGACTGGACGGCGCTGGACAGCTTCCCGCCGCCGGTCATCTCTGTGAAGTAGCAAAAACGCCATCTGCGTCTCGGCGCAGATGGCGTTTTCATCGTTACAGCGTTTTACAGGGTGCTCAGCAGGCGGTGGCCGCCGTTCTGGTCGGCGGCATAGCGGGTGGTGCGGTTGACCTGATTGTCCAGCGGCAGGCCCTCAGCGTAGCGCTTGAGGTTGTGGATGAAGATGTCCACGATGTTGTCCAGCGTCTTGGGCAGGCTGAACTTGCCGGAGTTGTGGGGCGTGATGATAGCGCCCGGCTCACCCCACAGCGGGTGGTCGGCAGGCAGAGGCTCCGGGTCGGTGACGTCGAGGCCCGCGCCAAAAATTTTGCCGCTGCGCAGGGCCTCCACGAGGGCGTCGCTGTCCACGGTGGTGCCGCGGCCCACGTTGATGAGGATGGCCCCGTCCTTGCAGCGGGCGAAGCGCTCGGCGTTGAACAGCTTGTTGGTCTCAGGGGTGCCGGGCAGGCTCAGGGCGATGAGGTCGGCCTCGGGCAGCTCCTCGTCCAGCTGGCTCTGGGCCACCACACGCAGGCAGTAGTCCGGGCAGGGCGTGTCGGGGTGGACCGTGCGGCGGACGCCCACCACCTCAGCGCCCAGCATATGGGCGCGGCGGGCGAAGTTGGAGCCGATGTCGCCCATGCCGACGCAGAGCACCCGCGCCCCGGTGATGCCCCTCACGGGGCGGTCAATGGGAGCCCACTGGCGCTGGTTCTGGCGGTCGCGGTAGAGGAACATATCCTTCTGGATGCCCAGCCACATGGCCAGCATCCACTCGCTGATGGCCAGACCGTAGGCACCGGTGGCGTTAGTCACCATGCAGTTTTCGGGCAGGACGCCGGGCTTCAGGTAGGCGTCGGGGCCGGCGGAGTTGGACTGGAACCACTCGATGTGCTTGTTCTGGCGGATCATCGACACCGGTGCGTTGCCCAGCACGATGTCGGCCCAGAGCACATCTTCGGCGTGGACGTCGTCCAGCGCGTTGAAACGGAATTCAAATTCCGGCACGGATGCCTCCAGCGCGGCGCGGTGGGCGTCGTTCAGGGGCAGACATACCAAAACTTTTTTGTGCATAAGGATACCCTCACTTCCTGTGTATTCTTCTATAAGAATACTCTCCCCCGCCCCGCTCCGCAAGAGGCAAAATGGCCGCTTTCTTAAGAATTCCTTAGGATTTTATCCCACAAATCCCAAGAAGTATGTGATAAGCTGTCCACAATGCAGAAAATCTGCTATACTGACACTATGCAATACAGGAAAGGAATCATAGACTATGCAGACCATCATGATCGTAGAGGATGACCCGGACATCCGGGACGGCGTGCGCATCCTTCTGTCCGGGGAGGGCTACCGCATCCTCGAAGCCGAAAACGGCCCCCGCGCCCTCAGCCTGCTCACACCGGAAGTCGATCTGGTCATCCTCGACATCATGATGCCCGGCATGAGCGGCCTGCGGGTCTGCGAGGAGATACGAAAGACCTCCACCGTCCCCATCCTCTTTCTCACCGCAAAATCGCAGGAATCCGATAAGCTTCTGGGCCTGACGGCGGGCGGCGACGACTATCTGGCCAAGCCCTTCTCCTTCGCGGAGCTGAGCGCCCGGGTCAAGGCCCTGCTGCGGCGCTACTGCGTCTATCAGGGCAAAGACCAGGCCGAACCTCACCACCCCAGGCCCGACGCCCAGATGCTGGAGCTCCACGGCGTGCGCATCGCGCTGGACTGCAACCGGGTCTGGGTGGACGAGCAGGAGGCCGACCTGACCGAGACCGAGTACAAGATCCTCAAGCTGCTGATGCAGAGCCCCCAGCGCATCTTCCCGGTGCAGGTCATCTACGAGACCGTGTGGGGCGAGCCGTATTTCTACGTCTCCAACGGCACCGTCATGGTGCATATCCGCAATCTGCGGATGAAAGTAGAGCATAACCCTCAGAATCCTCAGCGCATCTGCACTGTCTGGGGCAAAGGCTACCGCTTTGCGGCGCAGGAGGACGGCAATGGCAACACCTGAAAAGCACGGTCTGGCGAAACAGTTCACCCGGCTCATCATCCTGTCGGGACTGGCAAGCTTTCTGCTGCTGGGCTTTCTGCAGGTGGTGCTGAACAAGGGCCTCCGTCTTTATTTCGACCAGCCCGAGGTTCAGACCAAAGCTTCCCAGTATCAGGTCAACGAGCTGCAGAACTATATCACCGAAAATTCCCTTTCCAGCACAGACATCAAAAAGCTCACCGACTGGACGCGGAGCCATCGCTATAACCTGTTGGAGCTTTACCGCGACCAGAAGCTCATCTATTCGTCCTACGCCCCCCGCCACTACTACAAGAACAACGACCCGGAGGCCCCTGAGCTGACCGACAGTCACCAGCACGGCCCCTTCTACGACTGGTCTCCCGTCTACACCCTGAACTTCTCGGACGGTGAGATCACGGCCCTGCTTTACTACAACGGTTTCGACGCCTGTTACAGCACCGGCTGTGATCTCCTGCTCATCATCTGCCTCGCATCCTTCCCCCTCTTTTTCCTCTGGGGGAGCCGGGGCATCGTGAAGTACATCGTCCAGCTCAGTGAAGAGATCCAGGCCATGGAGGGCGGCGACCTCGACCACCCCATCACGGTGCAGGGCAGCGACGAGCTGACGACGCTGGCGTCCAGCCTCGACTCCATGCGTCTCACCCTCCGCCAGCAGCACGAGGACGAGGCGGCCGCCGCCGCCAAGGTGAAGAACCTTATCACCGAGATGAGCCACGACCTCCGTACGCCCCTGACCACCCTGCTGCTCTACACCGAGATCCTTCGCCACCGCAAATATGAGACGACGGCGCAAGCCGAAGATTACCTTACCAAGATAGACACCAAGGCCCGCCAGCTCAAGCAGCTGTCGGACAACCTCTTCGAATACGCCCTCGTCACCCGGGATACCGTGGCCGTCCTCGACCCGCCGGCCCGCTTCTCCCAGATATTCGAGGAGCCGCTGACCGAGATGGTGGGCGAGCTGCAGGAGCGTGGCTTTGCCTGCGCCCTCGAGCTGGGCGAGGAGGACGACACTCTCACCGTAAAAGAGCAGTACGTCCGCTGCATCCTCGACAACATCACCTCGAACCTGCTCAAATACGCCGACCCGGCGCAGGACATTTCCGTCCGCTTCGTCAAAGAGAACGGCAAAGCCGGGCTTGCCTTTGAAAATGCCGTCCTCCCCGGCCAGCACCGCACCGACAGCACGAAGGTCGGCCTCACCAGCATCGAGACCATGATGGAAAAGATGCACGCAGCATGCCGCATCGAGCAGAGCGGCGAACGCTTTTGCATCACGCTGCTGTTTCCCATCGAGAAATAACCTCTCCGTCAGCGCTGACGCGCTGCCACCTCCCCTAACGAGGGGAGGCCTTGGCATACCGGAAAACTTAATCTCTTCGCCAGAGGCTCCCCTCGGTAGGGGAGCTGGCTGCCGAAGGCAGGCTGAGAGGTTTACATTGCACAAAAACAGCGCAGCTTGTGGAAAACCCACAGGCTGCGCTGTTTTTTCATAAAAAATTCAAACCTCTTAAGTCCTTCTTAATAAATTTCTCGGGCATTTCCTAAGATTTGGAATGTATACTTCTCCCTGTCAGATGGGGAGAAGTGCTCCCCGCGAAATCTCTTAGGAGGGGCAAATCACCATGCTATCAAAAAAGAAACCACAGGACAAGGTCAATCCTGAATATCTCGTCGGCCTTGACACAGCCTCTGCCCAACCGGCTCCGGCGGGCGTGAAGCCCTTTATCAAAAAGCACTGGAAGCCCATCACCGCCGCCATCTGCGCGGCAGCGGTGGCCGCAGCCGTGCTTGTCCCGAAGAACAGTGCAAAGCCCGCTGCCGCCAGCGCCCAGTATGTTGAGACGAGACCCGAAAAGCGGAACATCGTCAACAGCTACAGCGCCGACGGCACCATCACCGCCGCCGACACCTACACCGTCAAGCCGATGGTTAAGGGTACTGTCCTGACCGCCGACTTCGAGGTGGGCGACACGGTCAACAAGGGTGATGTGCGTCATCTACGATTTGAGCTACCTCGAGATGACGCTGGACGTCGATGAGCTGGACATTCTCGACATTCAGGTGGGCCAGAAGGCCGAGATCACCGCCGACGCCATCAGCGACCGCACCTTTGAGGGCGTCGTCACCAGCATCTCCTCTGCAGGCACCACCAGCGGCGGCACCACCACTTACCCCGTCACCATCCGCATCGACGACACCGGCAGCCTCATGCCCGGCATGAATGCCACTGCCGCCCTTGACATTCCCTCTTGCCGGCGTTATGTTATTGTTAAGGCGACAGCCGGTTTCGCCGTCTTTCGCCTCATATTAAAATCGCTCTTGTTTTATAGCTGTCTGGACTTTACACAAAATTTGGGAAAGACCCATTTTTGTCTAACTTTTGGGGTTCATTTCAGTATCCGGAGTCTCTTTTTTGGCATTTTCTTCAATGTTTTTGCAATTGGAATCTATAGTTTCGATAGCTGTTTTCTTTCAACGACATGGATAAGCTAGGCCTTATTGCTTTGCAGAAACAGCGCATCACCCGAAATTTTAATTATTTTCCGCTCTGATTCTGATATACTATCGTTAAGACATCGATTTCGGAGGTCCACATGGATACAAGTATTTTCCGTTATGTGCTCGAGGTAGAAAAATACAGAAACATCACCCAGGCGGCGAAGCGACTGTTTATCTCGCAACCGGCACTGACCAAACAGCTGAATAAGCTTGAAAAAGAGTTGGGCTTTTCGCCTTTTGACCGCACGCACAGCCCGATCAGCGTTACACCACAGGGCGAAATTTTTCTCGATTTTGCTCGGCGCTATGTGCAGCTCGAAAGCGAGATGATGGATAGTCTTCGACAGTTTAATCAGATTCCAGCAGAGCCTGTACTGATTGCCACAACGCATCGTGGTGGCGCCTACGCTGCTGTTCAGGCAGCACCTTTCATGATGACACATCCAGAGATACATCTCAGTTACCTGAATCGCAACTCTCAGCAGTGCGAAGAAGAGCTGGAAAGCGAATCCATCGACTTAGCCATCTATACTGAACCTGTACACTCCGAAAACATCGAGTATATGCCAGTACAGGAGGATCCGCTCGTATTTGTCATTCCACAGGAATCACCGATTCTGGAGGACCTAGATATCTCCGATAATTCACTCGAGCATCCGGTTGAAATCGACATCAGCCGTTTCCGTAATCCGTCGCTCCGATATATTCTGGCGACGCCAGGTCAGGGGCTGTATGATGCCGAAAAATCTTTTTTCAGAAAATATCACATCACACCGATTCATCCGCAGCGCATTGATTATGTTGACACACGATATCTCGTTGCCTGCAGCGGCTGTGGCATCGCCCTGTTGCCGCACACGACGATTCGTAATTCATCTACTGGTCAAAACCCGGTCTATGGCACGATAAAAGGCGATACTCTGTATCGTTATGTCATCGTCGCCCGAAAGAAGGGCCGCAACTTATCCCCTTCTGCAGAAATCGTCTGGCGCTACATGATCAGCGCATCTGCTAAAAATCGATAACATTTTGGAATCAGGTTCATAACAGAAAAAGGAGAAGCATTCGTCATTCAATTTGCAGTACAGAGCGAGTGCTTCTTTTTCTGTTTTATGGCGCTATGTCCATTCCAAATGGTTATCGTCCCATAGAAGAATCGCCATTGTCACAGTCTTGCACAATTATTCCCATTTTTGTACAATACATTTATCAAATTTGCCGGCAAATAAAAGTGCTTTAAAAATTCTGTATCACTTTTTGGGAGGATTTACTGTGAATAAGTTAAAAGAAACGAAAATCCTTGGGTTCCCTCTGTGGATGTACCTTATATTCAGTATACTGATGATGGTGATGGCAGCCAATGACTGGATGCTGACCAACATGGTCGGCGCACTCGCCTTCGCGATGATCATCGGCACGCTGCTCGGCTGGGTCGGTGACCATATCCCGGTCTGGAAGACCTGGTTCGGCGGCGGCATGCTCTTCTCCTGCCTCGTAGCCGGCGCGATGAACACCTTCCACCTGATCGGTGAAGGCTCGATGGAAGCCCTGAATACCTTCAACGGCTCCACCGGTTTCCTCGATCTCTACATTCTCGTCCTGATCACCGGCTCTGTGCTCTCGGTTGATCGTAAGATGCTCATCAAATCCTTCGCCGGATTCGTTCCGACGATTCTTGCAGGTATTGCAGGTGCACTCGGCCTCGCTGGTCTCGTAGGTGCCATCACTGGCGTCGGCGCAATCGAGGCGATCGCCACCTATGCAATTCCAGTCATGGGCGGTGGCAATGGTGCCGGTATCACACCGATGAGCAAGATGTGGGCTGCTGCAACCGGCGGTGATGCCTCCTCCTGGTATGCATCTGCCTTTGCAATCATCAGCATTGGCAATCTCTGCGCCGTCTTCATGTCTGCACTGCTGAACAAGCTCGGCCAGATCAAGCCATCCATGACGGGTAATGGTCGTCTCATGGTCGGTGAAGAAAATGTCAGCACGAAGTCCAGTGACGTGAAGCTGACCGCAGCCGACTACGCAACCGGTCTCGCACTCGGTGTCGTATGCTTCAATGTAGCTAACCTCTACGCAAAGCACATCTCCATCATCAACCATGCAAACCTCGGCTTCAGTATTCATACCTTCGCTTTCATGGTCATCCTGATGGCGATTCTGAATATGACGAATATCCTGCCGGAAAACGTGAAGGCCGGCGCAAGGGGCATGCAGCAATTCTTCGTAAAGTATATGTCCTTCCCACTGATGATTACCGTTGGTATCGGTACGAACCTCACAGACTACGCGAAGGTCTTCACAAACCCAGCGTATATCGTCATCATCATGGCGACTGTCATCGGTGCGATGATCGGAACCTTCATCGTCGGTAAGCTGTTCCACTTCTATCCTGTAGAAGGAATGCTGACTGCCGGACTCTGTATGGCAAACGGCGGTGGTGCCGGCGACGTACAGTGTCTCGGCGCTGCGCACCGCATGGAGCTGATGTCCTATGCTCAGATTTCTTCCAGAATCGGTGGTGCCATCATGCTCGTCATCGCAAGCTTCATTTTCGGTAAATTCCTGTAATCCTGGAGGTACTATATGGCAAATCAGAATCCTTTGGCTACGAATCTCACGCTTGAGCAGCAGAAAAACCTGTTCGGCAATGCTTACTTAAATATGCTCTGGCACTGTCCGACCGACCTGCGTTTCCACTACTGGGTGCATCTCCCAGACTACTACTACGACGAAGAGGAGCATGAGTACTCTCTCCTCGTCATCATCCATGGAACCGGCTGTGCAATCGAAGAGTACATCAAGCAGGCGAAGGAACTCGCCGACAAATATCATATGGCTGTGCTTGCGCCTATGTTCCCGGGTGGACTCATTCAGCGCGATGACTTCAACAGCTATAAGCTCCTCTCCTGCGACGGCATCCGCTATGATCTGATTCTCCTCGATATGATCGAGGATATGGCGAAGCGCTATCCAGGCGTTCACACAGATCAGTTTTTCATGTTCGGACACTCTGGTGGCGGGCAGTTCGTAAACCGCTTCCTGCTCGCTCACCCTGATCGTCTGAAGGCCTGCTCCATCGGTGCACCTGGCCGTCCGACCTTCCTAAATCCAGACGAGGACTACTTCTGGGGTATCCGTGATTTCAAGGATTACTTCGGTTATGATGTCGACCTCGAAGCCGTAAAGAAGGTACCCGTCCTCATCAGTGTCGGCGAGCTCGACAACAAGTTTATCGGCGACTCCCCGTATGGCGATAACCGCGTAGCCCGTATGAAGAGCCTGCAGAAAAATTTCCAGGAGCACGGCGTCCATACGGAGCTGACGATCCTTCCGGGCTTCGCCCATGAGGCTGGTGAAAAGGAACGAGTGCAGGCCGCGCAGAAATTCTTTATCCAGTATTTATAACTCAAACTACAGTTTTTGAATTTCCTTTCTTTGTACCCTCTTTTTAAAAGAGGGTACATTGCGTATTTCTTGCTTTTCCTTCATACTTGCGTACTTTTAGTAGATTATGAAAGCAAGCAGAATTTCTATTCTACGGAATCAACTATTCTGCACTGGAAGCTGCCGTCCGGCGAATCCAACAGGATGTTGATTTCCTGATGAAGTATCTCCCCAAGGTGCCTGATGATGCCTATGTGAAAGTGGAGACCACGAAGATTCTCAAACAGCACAAGGCATATATGGCACAGTTTGAAGAAATGCTGAACGATGAAAAAAATCGCATAACGACAGGCACTTGTATGATGAGCTGATTTCCTATGCTGACCTGTACGACAGTGCCAGTTTTGAAGCAAAGAAAATGATTGTCAATCAGCTTATCCGCAGAGTAGATGTTTATCGTGGATATCAGATCAACATCTCGTTCAACTTCGATCTCACTCCTTACATTGAGGGGGAGTGATGCGTCCACCTGCAAAACAGTCGGACATCGAACAAGCATTTTCAAAAGCAACGAAATAGCAAGAATTGGGGGTTGCCGTCCACGCGCCTGCAAAATCAGGCATTTGGCTGATTCTCGATGCAACCTCTAAGAAAGCAAAAAGAAAAGCACCGTACTTCAAACGAAGTACAGTGCTTTTTTGGTGGAGAATAGCGGGATCGAACCGCTGACCTCTTGCATGCCATGCAAGCGCTCTCCCAGCTGAGCTAATCCCCCATAGCCTGTGTCGTCCCTGACGACGTGTGTTATTATACCAGCTGAAAGGAGAGTTGTCAACAGCTTTTTTCAAATTCGTGCAAAAAAAGTCCCGCCGGGTGCATTTCTGCCTCCGGCGGGACTTGCGTTCAGGAGAACTCAGGCTTTGGTGTACTGACGGTCGAAGATCTGGGGTGCTGCCTTGATGAGCAGCACAGCGCCCACCACAGTGATGAGCGTCTCCGGCAGCATGTAGCTGGCGTTGTACACGAGGCTGTAGGTCCAGGCGCTCAGACCCTCATTCAGGTTGCCCCAGACGAGGACGCCGGACAGGAAGCTGCACATGAAGCGCAGGAAGCCTGCGATGGCGGTACCGACGGCCACGCCGACCATCCGGTTCTTGAAGGGGCGGGCGAAGAACTCTGCGGTACCCAGAACCATAAAGGCCACCAGATAGTCCAGCAGGATCTCACCGAGGAAGTAGATGAAGGTGGGCGTCGGGGGAGCCCAGAAGCCCAGCAGCATCTGCAGGCAGCCGTTCACCAGACCGGTGAACAGGCCCCACTTGACGCCGTGGCGGAAGGAGACGAGCACGAAGGGCAGCATACTCAGCAGGGTGACGCTGCCGCCGTTGGGCATGGTGAAGATCTTGATGTTGGCCAGCACGGTGCCGATCGCCACCATCAGCGCGCACTCCACCAGCACCCGGGTCTTGGAGTAGGATTTCGACATGAGGATTCCTCTTCTCATAATAATAGTACACAAAAACAAAAATGCGCCTGCTTTTGCTGGCAGGCGCACGGGCTGTTTGTGAAAATCGGGACCTTTCCGCAAACTACCTACGCCGGCATTACCCGGATCAGGTTCAAGGGTCTCTGCTTCCAGCAGATCTCAGCCTCACGGCGCCCCTGTTTTCATGTCCACTTTCAGTATAGCCGCTCTCCGCCAAAAGTCAAGCCCCCGGCGGTATATCGGCCCGCCGGGGCACATATTCTGGAACAAGCACACTTTGGCGGGAGGGAGCAGTCATGAAAGGTGATCCGGAACAGCGGGCGCTGCTGCTGGGAGAGTACATCGTGGAGCATGGGGCCACCGTGCGGGCGGCGGCGCGGGCCTTCGGCTGCAGCAAGTCCACCGTACACAAAGACGTGTCGGTGCGGCTGCGGACGGTAGGCCCGGAGCTGTTCCGGCAGGTGCAGATGGTGCTGGCCCGGAACAAGGCCGAGCGCCATCTGCGGGGCGGCGCGGCCACCCGGGAAAAATACCACAAGCCTCGTTAACGGAAAGCGGCGGTGTCCAGACACCGCCGCTTTGTCATGTCATCTGGTGGAACTGCTCCAGCGCCGCCTTTTCCAGCCGGCTCACCTGTGCCTGGCTGATGCCGATCTCCCGGGCCACCTCCATCTGGGTCTTGCCTTTGAGGTAGCGCAGTTCCATGATGCGCTTTTCGCGCGGGGTGAGGCCCGCCACGGTCTGGCGGAACTGCAGACCGCTGATCCAGCTGTCCTCGCCGTCGGGGTCGCGCACCTGGTCGATGACGTACACCGCATCGCCGCCGTCGGCGTAGACCGGTTCCTCAAGACTCAGCGGCTCCACCACCGATTCCAGCGCCGCCGACACCTCGCGGCGGGACAGACCGGTCTTCTGGGCGATCTCGTCCACGGTGGGTTCACGGCCCAGCTGCTTTTCCAGCTCCTCGCGGGACTGCATGGCCCGGTAGGCCGTGTCCCGGAGGCTGCGGCTCACCCGCAGGGCGTTGTTGTCCCGCAGGAACCGCCGTATCTCGCCGATGATCATCGGCACGCCGTAGGTGGAGAACCGCACCTGCTGGGCCGGGTCGAAGTTGTCGATGGCCTTAATGAGCCCGATGCACCCCACCTGAAACAGGTCGTCCATGTTCTCGCCCCGCTGCGAAAAGCGCTGCACCACGCTGAGCACCAGCCGCAGATTGCCCTCTATCATGCTCTGGCGGGCCTCTTTGTCCCCGGCCCGCGCCCGGGTGAGCAGGTCGCGCTTCTCCTGCTCGGACAGTATCGGCAGTTCGGCGGTGTTCACGCCGCACAGCTCAACCTTGTTGTACATCCCCTACCCTCCGGTTTCGTTTCAGTTTCACCGGAAGTATGGCCGCAGGGGCAGGATAACATTCATTCCAAATTCAGGGGATAACCTCTCCGTCACGCCTTCGGCGTGCCACTGCCCGGGTTGCGGTACCCAGCAGCCGCAGCGCTTTGCTTGCGTCTTGCTGGCCGCGGCCCCAACAGCGACTCCCTGTTTCCGCCACTGGCGGCGGTCGTCGTTGTTGCTCCTAACGAGGGGAGGCTTTGGCATACCGGAAAACTTAATCTCTTCGCCAGAGGCTCCCCTCGATAGGGGAGCTGTCTGCGAAGCAGACTGAGAGGTTTAATCTTCTTCACTCCCCTAATTGTTCTCTTAATTGCCGTATGATCCTTTTCTCCAGCCTCGAAATATAGCTCTGGCTGATGCCGATGGCGTCTGCCACCTCCTTCTGGGTCCGCTCCACGCCGTCCAGCAGGCCGAAGCGCAGCTCCATGATCTGCCGCTCCCGGGGCGAGAGCTGCTCCACCGACCGGCGGAGGCTGGCCCGCTCGGCGTCCTGCTCGAGACGCTGACCCACCTGATTCTCCTCGCTGCTCAGCACGTCCGACAGCAGCAGCTCGTTGCCGTCGCCGTCGATGTTCAGCGGCTCGTCGATGCTGGCCTCCTGCCGCCGGTTGGAGCTTTTGCGCAGATACATCAGGATCTCGTTGCCGATGCAGCGGCTGGCGTAAGTCGCCAGCTTGATGCTCCGCTCGGGCGTGAAGGTGTTCACAGCCTTGATGAGCCCGATGGTGCCGATGGACACCATGTCCTCCGAGGGGACGCCGCTGCCCTCGTATTTCTTCGCAAGGTACACCACCAGCCGCAGGTTATGGGTGATGAGCTCATCCCGGGCAGCGGGGTCTCCGTCGGCCATCCGGGCCAGAAGGGCTTTTTCCTCTTCCGGGGTCAGGGGCGGCGGCAGACCCGGCCCGCCGTTCAGATAATGTACGCCGCCCGTCCAGCTCAGTCTGGCCCAGAGGCGCTGCAAAAGATTTACAAATCGTTGAAACACAGGCATATTCCTCCCATTGTATTGTCATTTACCCAGCAGCGCCGCCGTTTCCGCGCTGACGAGAGCCGTCCATCCACCCGGCGGAGGCGGCATATCGCAAAACGCTGCGTATATTCCGTCCTGTTTTCTACCGTTTGACCCAAGCGCGGCAGGCAGGGCGGGCAGCAGACAGTGTCCCGCGACGGTCTGACAGGGTACGAACCGCACGCCCCACTCCGGGCGAGGCTCTGTGCCGACGCCCGCGAGGCAGGCGTCCAGATACGCCCTCACCCCGGCGGGCAGAGGCACGGCATCCAGCCGCACCAGCACCACCGCCCGGCCCGAAAGCGGCTCCTGCACATGGAAGCCGGTGTCGCAGAAGACGCTCAGCGGGACGACCTGCCCGGCCACCGACAGCTCCGCCCCAAAGCAGGCTGGGCCGCTGCGGCCCAGAACGTGCAGCACTCCCTCTACCACGCCGCAGACCCCCGCCGTGGACGCCAGCAGCAGCCCCGGCGACACCGGCAGATAGAAGCTGAGGTTGTTGCAGGCCGCGCCGGGCAGGAAAAGCGCCCCCGTGAGGGTCAGATTGAGCAGGACGAACCACGCCGTGAGCCGGGCGGTGTTCCGCGCCCCCTGCCAGCCGTAGGCAGCGGCTACGCAGAGGGCGGCGGACGTACCTTTATAAGTAAGGGCCAGCGGCCAGGGGGCGGTGGGGGCCAGCAGGACCAGCGACGACACTGCCGCCGCTCCCGCGCCGCCCACCAGCCGCAGCGGCGAACAGCACGCCCCGCACAGCAGCCCCGCCGCCAGCAGGAACGCCGCCCCCACCACGAAATTCACCAGAAGAAGCACATCGAGATAGATGACCGTCCGCACAAGCCCCACCCCCTCTTTCTAGGGTAGCAGAGGGGCGGGAGGAAAAGGGTCGAACCCTCTCAGGCGCTTTTTTTGCAAAAACCCCTTGCAAACTTCCCCGAGATGCGGTATAATACATCTCGCGGCAAGTCCGCTGGAAATTGAATATCTGCCTCTTTAGCTCAGTCGGTTAGAGCACCTGACTGTTAATCAGGGTGTCGCCTGTTCGAGTCAGGCAAGAGGCGCTTTTTACGGCGAAGAGTTTTCTTCGCCGTTTTTGTTTGCCTAAACCGTCGGATTCGTGCTCGTTGGTCAGGTTTTCCTTCCATACAACCTCTCAGTCGGGCTTGCGCCCGCCAGCTCCCCTAGTAGGGGAGCCTCTGGCGTATCCTGCAAGCTTCACCCGGCTGCCAAGGCCTCCCCTCGTTAGGAGCAACGGCGACGACCACCGCCAGCGGCGGAAACAGGAAGGAGCTGTTGGGGCCGCGGCCAGCAGGATGCAAGCGACAGCGAAGCAGCCGCTGGGTGCCGCAACCCGGGCGGTGGCAATGCGAAGCATTGACGGAGAGGTTTTGCCCCCTTGATGTAACCAAACTGTAGCCTTTTTCACATTATTTTCAAAAATTAAAGGTAAATTAAAAAATGTCCTCTTGAAGAAATGGCGTATTTGTGTTACACTACATCCAAGCTGTAATGGTATTTTTGGAGATTCTGGCGTTTTTCCCCCAGCGTTTTTTGGCTCTGGGGGGCGGCGGCAGAGTGATTTACACGCATTTTTTCTACTTTTCTGCCCGTTTTGGCTGTTTTCCGGCCATTTAGCCTTGTGGCAATGGGGAAAGTATGGTAAAATAGTGTAAAGATGCCAAAATGGCAGCTTACTTAACTCGTGATGTTGCCGAGTGCGCACTCGGTTGCATAGGTTTTCCCGGTTGCGCAACCGGGAGGGGACCGATTATATTCGTTTTATTCATTTGAAGGGAGTAATTCATTATGATGATGCCTGCAAACTTCTCTGCTGTGAACGCAGAGGTCGTCTACGGCGGCGCTGTGGCTGACTACCTGCCCAACGCATGGACTGCTGCCAACGTCAAGCAGTTCTCCAGCAACATTATCACTCTGGTCAGCAACAGCTTCACCAGCGATCTGCTGAAGGCTACTCTGGGTGTTATGTTCAGCGGCAACTGGGGCGAGGACAACCGCATCTTCGGCGACAACGGCAGCCTCACTGCTCTGTACCATGTTGGCCACGATATCAACGCTGATTCTCAGAACTTCGGCAACAAGATCATGACCACTCTGGGTCTGGCTTCTGTTGTCTACACTCTGGGCATGAAGGACGCTGCTGTCCTGACTGTCAAGAAGGTCACTGACATCAACGGCAATATTTCCTAACTTTGTTGTCTGAGGTTTTACCAAAGACTTGTTGAAAGAGCGGCGAATCGAAAGATTCGCCGCTCTTTTTTGCTGCCTTCTTGTTACCAAACTGAGACTTTTTTCACATTTTTTTCAAAATTTAAGGGTTTATTAAAAATTGTCCTCTTGAAGAACCCGACAGAATGTGTTATACTATGCCCAAGGTTTAGGAGACGGTACGTCAAAATCCCCTCTCCGGGCCGGTCAAAATGATCAAAGGGTAGGCGCTCCCTTCTTTTGATAGCAGCTGCTCTCTGCTCCGTCTGGCCGCAGGGCGGGGCGAGGCAGAGAGCTGTATGCTGCTTTATTGGAGAAGCAGATGAAGCGTCCGAAATGGAAGCCCTTTCTTCTTCGCCAAATCGTCCTCAGCCGCAAGGCGGGCGTTTTGAAATAGAAACCACAAAGGAAGCATCTATGCGTTATACCTATGTCCGGCAGCACGACACCACAGACTGCGCTGCCGCCTGTCTCGCAATGGTGTGCCTCCATTACAAAAAGGAGATCACCATCACCCGTCTGCGGGACATGATGGGTACCGACTTAAAAGGCACAAACCTGACCGGTATGGAAAAGGCGGCGCAGGAGCTGGGATTCAGCACCGCCGCCGTCCGGGTAGACCGGGAAAACTTCCTCAGCGAATTCACCACTCCCTGTATTGCACAGGTCATCACCGACGAGGGTCTGGCCCACTTTGTGACGGTCTTCAAAAAGACCACCATCAAAGATGACGGCGAGCGGCGTCGGCACATGCTCCGGCAGGAAGAGGAGCGCAAGAAGTGCGCTGACGAAGGAAAGAAGTTCAAATGCCGCGACTACGTCATCATCGGCGACCCGGCAAAAGAGCTGAAAAAGATCTCCCTCGATGAGTTCTACAAGAACTTTACCGGCGTTCTGCTCCTGATGACCCCGACCTCGGAGTTCAAGACGGGCAAGCAGAAGCAGGGCAGCATGGTCAAGCGTTTCCTCGACCTGCTGTGGCCCCAGAAAAAGCTTTTCTTCTACGCCATCCTCAGCTCGGTCATCATGACCATCATCGGGATCGCATCCTCGATGTACAACAAGATCCTGATGGATGAGATTCTTCCCTACGGGCTGAAGAGCCTGCTGGTGGCTGTCATTCTGGTGTTCAGCATCGTCAATGTCACCAGCGCACTCATCAGCATGGTGCGGCAGTGGGTGCTCATCTATCTGTCCATCAAGGTCGATATTCCCCTGATGCTGGGCTACTTCGGGCATGTTTTCAAACTGCCCATGAAGTTCTTCGCCACCCGCAAGACCGGCGAGATCACCACCCGCTATTCCGACGCCAGCACCATCAAATCGGTGTTCACCAGCATCGCGCTGAGCGTCGTGATGGATATTGTGATGGCCTGCGCCACCGGTGTCATCCTCTTCCGGATGAATGCCACCCTCTTCTCCATTTCGATTTTCACCACCCTGCTGAGCATCCTGCTGGTGTTCATCTTCAAGCAGCCCTTCAAGCGGATCAACGAAGAGACCATGCAGCAGTCTGCTATCCTCAACAGCCAGATGATCGAGAGCCTCCGCGGCATCGAGACCGTCAAGTGCAACGCCGAAGAGGACCGTGAGCTGGAAGCTCTGGAGCGGGAATACATCAAGAGCCTGAAGATCAGCCTGCGCTCCAGTAAGATCAGTACGGTGCAGTCCCTGATCTCCACCCTCATCACCACCATCCTCGGCATGGTCACCTCTTATGTGGGCATTATGCAGGTGCTGAATGGTGAGATGACGCTGGGCGGCTATATGGCCTTCAGCACCCTTTCCTCTTACTTTACCTCTCCGGTCAGCGAGCTGGTCAGCCTGCAGATGTCCATCCAGCAGGCCCAGATCTCCATCAAGCGTCTGACCGAGATCATGGATTACGAGTCCGAGCAGGACGAGACCCGCGAATACACCGAGATGGAAAAAATCGACGGTGACATTGAGTTCAAGGATGTCTCCTTCCGCTACGGCAGCCGTTCCCCGGCCCTGAGCCACGTCTCCTTCACCATTCCATACGGCAAGAAGGTGGCCCTCGTGGGCAGCAGCGGCAGCGGCAAATCCACCATCACCAAACTCCTGCTCAAGTATTATGAGCCGGAGAGCGGTACCATCAGCGTAGGCGGCGTCGATCTGGACGAGTACAGCAATGCCTCCGTCCGCCGTGCCATCGCCTATGTCCCCCAGAACGTCGAGCTGTTCAGCAAGACCATCTACGATAACATCCGCATTTCCCGACCGGAAGCCAGCCTCGATGAGGTCAAGGCCGCTGCCAAGAAGGCAGATGCCCACGAGTTCATCCGCAAGCTGCCGCTGCAGTACAACACCTATCTGGAAGAAGCCGGCAACGGCCTCTCGGGCGGTGAGAAGCAGCGCCTTGCACTGGCCCGCGCCTTCCTGAAGGATGCGAACCTCTATATCCTGGACGAATCCACCAGCAGTCTGGACTTTGGCACAGAGAATACCATCTTTGATATGATCTACAACCAGCTTGCAGACCGCTCGATGCTGATCGTCGCCCACCGCCTCTCCACCATCCGTGATTGTGACCTCATCCTGGTCATGGACCACGGCGAGATCGTAGAGCGCGGCACCCACGAAGAGCTGCTGGAAAAGCAGGGCAAATATTACGAGCTCTGGAGCCTGCAGCAGGGCATCTTCCGCGATAAGAAACGCGGGGAGAAGCCCGCCCCCGTCTTGGCCGCCAAGGTGGTGGAGGACGAGGACGATGGCGAGTCCATCACCTACTAATTCGTTGCAGCTGCGTGCGCACGCAGTTACATAAATGGCTTTCTTTCCGGATGCGCATCTGGGATCTGGGCCGACTAAATTTGTTTTTCAATCATTTGAAGGGAGTAATTCATTATGATGATGCCTGCAAACTTTACTGCTGTTAACTCTGAGGTCGTCTACGGCGGCGCTGACCTGTTCTCCATCCTGGCTGACACCACCGCTCCTGTCTGGAACGCTGCTAACGTCAAGAAGTTCAACACCAACCTGATCACCCTGATCAGCAACTCCTTCTTCGCTGATACCGTCAAGAGCACCCTGGGTGTTATGTTCAACGGCGATTGGGGCAGCGATGATACCAAGAAGATCTTCGGCGCTGACGGCGCTCTGAAGACCAACATCTACCATGATGTCAATGGCGACGACATGACCTTCGGCAACAAGGTCATGCGTACTCTGGGCATGGTTTCTGTCGCTTACACCCTGGGCACCACCGATGCCAAGGTCCTCTTCAACGACAAGGTCATGAAGATTGACGGCACCGCTGTCTAATCAGTAACCCCTAGAATCTGAAGTGTGTTTCGTCCGGCGGCTCTCGGGCCGCCGGATGATAATGCCTCGTAATGGTATGCCCGGAGGCACCTGCCTCCGGGCATACCTTATTTTTTTATAAAATTTACAGTTTGGCTCTTTATTCCGCACCGCCAAACCGTTATAATAAATTGATGCCTATATTCATCATGGGATGAGTAATAGGTGATAACAAAATATGAAGTCAGCCGATGCGCAGAGGTCTCCCCCCTGCCCTGTAAAGTCTCTCCCTTTGGGAGAGACTTTGCGAGAAGGTCAGGCTTCAGCCTCTAACTTCACGTTTTGTTATTGCCTATTACAAGCAATGAAACCAAGAACAGGTGGTATAAAATCATGAGAGAGATCCAGACCGCAGAAAACAAGACCCTCAAGCTGACCAATGTGGTCAGCCGCCGCATCCAGCCCGAAGAGTTCAACAATATGCAGATCGTGCTGACCCAGATGCACAACTTTATCAAGAGCAACGGCGCACAGCCCCTCGGCCCCCTCGTGCAGTGCATCAAACTGCCCGCCGGCCCCAACCCTCAGCCCGAAATCTATATGATGCAGCAGGCCACCCAGCTCATCCCCCGCATGGAGGCCGGCTACTCCATGGACGCTGTGCTCCGCGTTCGCAATTGCCTGTACGCCCACTACGTCGGACCCATGAGCCAGAGCGGCCTCGCCTCCCAGAAGCTAAACATCATGGCTTTTGAGCACGAGCTCGAGCTGACCGGCACTGTCTACACCATCTTTGTCAATCAGGATGATGACGAGGGCGTTGTGGATACCTTTATGGAGACAAAGTAATATGACGACGACCATCCGCGACATCAACGAGCTGCAGGACCGCCGCATCATGATGGAGAAAAAGCTGCCGCCTTTTGGCTACGCGCTCATTCTCCTGACGGCTGCCCTCATCCTCTTCCTCGTGGTGTGGAGCACCAAAAACTACCGCACCTACGTCAGTCAGTCCAGCGGCTCGGTGCAGGCCGCCAACAAGACTTACATCATGTCCAGCTACTCCGGCTCCATCACCGAGCTGAACATCGCCGAGGGTACTTACGTCAATGAGGGCGACCTCATCGCTCACATCAAGAGCACCGACCTCGACATGCAGCAGGACAGCATCCAGAGCCAGCTGGACATCTACAAAAAGCAGAAGAGCCAGTACGAAAAGCTGGTCAAGTCCATTCAGGACGACAAGAACTACTTCAGCGAGACGGACATTGACGACCAGCCCTACTACTACCAGTACGAGACCTACAAGAGCCAGGTTGCCCAGAAGGCCTTCGACGCCTCGCCCTATCAGGCCGCAGGCTACTCCGACGAGCAGATCAAGGCCCTGATGGAGCAGAACCAGAGCGAGGTGGAGGCCCTGTATTACTCTACCCTGCAGTCGATCTCTGCCAGCCTGACCAGTGTGCAGAGCAACATCGACAATCTGCAGAGCCAGATGGACGCCCTGAGCACCGGCGCCAACGACTACTACATCTATGCCCCCACCTCCGGCGTCATCCACATGGACACACCCTATAAGGTGGGCATGGTGCTCAGCGCCGGCACCCCGCTGGCCACCGTCGCCAGCGAGAACAGCGACCTCGAGGTGGTGGCTTACGTCACCCTCAGCGACAGGCCGCTGCTCCATGTGGGCGACCCCTGCAAGATCGCCATCACCGGCCTGTCGGAGTATTCCTACGGCACCCTGACCGGCACCGTGACCTCCATCGACAGCGATGTGACCGCCAGCTCCTCCGGCTCCTACTACAAAATGACCATCACCCCGGACAGCACCTACGTCATCAGCAACAGCGGCGACAAGGTCGATCTGTCCAACGGTATGAGCGTCACCGCCCGCGTGGAGTACGACAAGCTGACCTATTTCGAATACGCGATGGAAGCTCTGGGCGTTCTGTTCCGCTAAGCGCTCACATCAACGCCCAAAGAGGTACGAAAGAATGAAACTGAACCTGAAAATGCTGGCCGTGAGCACCGCTCTGCTGGGCCTGCTGGCCGCCGGCGCTGCGCTTCCGGCCTCTGCAGCCGGTCCCCTGAACGCGGCCGCTGCCCTCTCTCTGCCCTGGTCCGCTGCGGCTGTGGAGAGCGTCGAGACCGGCAGCTACGCCTCCACCATGACGGTAGGGACGCAGCAGCAGCTCTCGCCGGTCATTCTGCCCGCAAAGGCCGCACGCAATGCCACGGTAACTTTTATGTCCAACGACAGCACCATCGTGAACGTGACGTCTGAGGGCGTGGCACAGGCGGTGGGCATCGGCACGGCGCAGGTCATCGCCAGCGCAGACGGCGTGAGCTGCGTCTACACCATCACCACCGAGCTGGATGAATCCATGATCGTCAAGGAGATGGACATCACGCTGGCCTCCAGCACCATCGCTGTCGGCGAGACCACTTCCCTGTCGCTGGGCGTGCTGCCTTCCAGCGCATCGAATTATGCCAGCGTGAGCCTCAGCTCCTCGGATCCCGCTGTGGCTACCGTCAATAACTTCGGCAAAGTCACCGGTGTCGCCCCCGGCACCGCCACCATCACCGCCACCTGCGGCGATGTGAGCGCTTCGGCCACTGTCAAAGTCGTCAACAGCGGCGTAGACCGTCAGTCCATCGATCTGAACACGAGCTATGTCGTCCTCAAACCGGGCGCCAGCCGCACCATCACCGGCAAAGTGACTCCGTCTTCCGCCTCCCAGTCCCTCACCTTCAAGTCCAATGACACCAAGGTGGCCACTGTGAGCGCCAAGGGCGTCATCACTGCCGTGGGTACGGGCGCGACCTCCATCGTCGTCTCCAACGGCACAGCGTCCGCTTCGGTGACGGTCATCGTCAACCGGAATGCTTCCAGCTCCGGCAACGGCGGCGGCAGCACCGACGACAGCAACGGTGAGGTCATCACCGACCCCGTCGTGGAGGCCATCGAGGCCGACGGCACTGACGAAGTGACCTTCGCACAGCGCGATGTTCCCACCATCACCGGCGAGATGCTGAATGCCCTCCGTCTGAACGGCAAGACCCTCGTGGTCGAGGCCGATAACTACACCATCCGCATCGCGGGCCGCGATGTGAAGAGCACCTCCGCGCAGGTGAGCACAGCCCTGAGCTTCGCCCCCTCTGAGTATGGCGTCACCTTCACCCTCAACGGCGGCGAGGCTCTGCCGGGCGTCGTTCAGGTCGAGATGACCGGCGACAACGCCGCCTACACCCGCGTCTACCTGCACAATGCCGTCAAGGGCAAGTGGCAGTTCCTCAACAGCTACAAGGACCATGTCCTCGAGGCGGACACGGCGGGCGAATACCTGCTGACCACCCAGAATCTCCGCTTCGTCCATGTGGACATGACCTTCTTCATCGCGGGCCTTGTGGTCATCGTGGGCATCATCATCGCCTACATCGTCATCAAGAAACGCTATTGGTTCTGGTAACTCTCTGAATCTCAGATAAAAAGGAAAGCCTCCCCAGCCAGGGAGGCTTTCCTTCTTTGTTCTATTTACTCCACCGTCACGCTCTTTGCCAGATTGCGGGGCTTATCGACGTCACAGCCGCGCAGGACGGCCATATAGTAGGCGAACAGCTGCAGCGGCACGATGAGCTGCAGGGGCATCAGCAGCTCGTCATAGTCGTCCAGACGTACCACATAGTCCGCCACGCCCTCCGGGACGACAACGTCCTTCGTCGTGAAGAGGATGACCCGCGCACCGCGGCTCTTGGTCTCCTTGGCGTTGGAGATGGTCTTTTCGTACACCTGCTTCTGGGTGGCCAGCGCGATGACCGGCACACCGTCGGTGATGAGGCTGATGGTACCGTGCTTGAGCTCACCGGCAGCGTAGGCGTCCGAGTGGACGTAGCTGATCTCCTTGAGCTTCAGGCTGCCTTCCAGCGAGAGGGCGTAGTCGAAGCCGCGCCCGATGAAGAAGCAGCTCTGGGTGTTGACGAAGCGGCTGGCGAGGTACTTTATCTGCTCACAGTCGGCCAGACGAGGCTGGATGACCTCACCGGCGCGGAGCAGCTCGGCGGTCAGGCGGCGGGTTTCTGCCTCGCTCAGACGGCCTCTGGCGTAGGCCAGACGGAACGCGAAGAGGTAGAGGGTGCAGAGCTGCACCATATAGGCTTTGGTGGACGCCACGGCGATCTCCGGGCCGGCGTAGGTGTAGAGGACGTAGTCCGCTGCGCGGGCGATGGAGCTGCCTACCACATTGACGACAGCCAGCACCGGCACACCCCTGCTCTTGGCGAGGCGGAGGGCGGCCAGCGTGTCACTGGTCTCGCCCGACTGGCTGATGATGATGACGAGGTCGTCGGGGTCGAGGATGGGGTCACGATAGCGGAACTCGCTGGCGATGTCCACCTCGGCAGGGACCCGGGCCAGCCGCTCGATGGCAGTCTTGCCCACCATACCGGCGTGCATGGCCGTGCCGCAGGCCACGAGGTGGATGTTCTTGATGCTGCGCAGCTTCTCATCGCTCAGTTCCGGGATGCGGAGGTCGGGCATACCGTTCTCCACGCGGGGGCTGACGGTGGCCGTGATAGCGGCAGGCTGCTCATGGATCTCTTTCAGCATGAAGTGGGGGTAACCGCCCTTCTCAGCGGCTTCTTCATCCCAGTCGGCGGTCAGCACTTCCCGCTCCACCGGCTTGCCGAAGGCGTCGTAGAACCGGATGCCGTCGGCCTTGACCACCGCCATGTCGCCCTCCTCGAGGACGCTGTAGCGGCGGGTGTACTTGAGCAGGGCCGGAATATCGGAGGCCACGAAGTTCTCGCCCTCGCCCCAGCCCACGATGAGGGGGCTCTCCTTCTTGACGGCGTAGATGGTGTCCGGCTCTTCCCGGAACAGCACGCCCAGCGCATAGCTGCCCCGCACCATCGCCAGCGCCTCCCGCAGGGCTGCCAGAGGGCTCTGCTTGGGCTGGGCGCAGCAGAAGTAGTCGATGAGCTTGACCAGCACTTCGGTGTCCGTCTCGCTCTCAAAGGTGACGCCCTTGGCCATCAGGTCGGCCTTCAAAGGGCCGTAGTTCTCGATGATGCCGTTGTGGACGATGCTCACGCGGGGGGTGGAGTGGGGATGGCTGTTGACGTCGCTGGGCTCGCCGTGGGTGGCCCAGCGGGTGTGTCCGATGCCGCAGAAGCTCTCGGGCAGGTTTTCTGCCTCCAGCTTGCGGCGGAGCACTTCCAGCCGGCCCTTGCTCTTGACGACGTGGATGCCGCCTTCCAGCGCCAGCGCGACGCCGGCGGAGTCATAGCCGCGGTATTCCAGCTTTTCCAGACCGTTCAGCAGCACTTCCTGGGCGCTGCGCTTACCCGAATAACCTACGATGCCACACATACAAAACACCTCCATGCCGACAGCACGGCGCGAACGCACACGGCGGCTGTCAGCCTCTTACAATCAGTCTATGTTCTTGTATGGCTTTCTTTGAAAGGATTCTGTTGCGGTATTGCTGCCGTTTTTTGCCCTTCTCTGCGGCTGGTATAAGCCCTGGAAGCTATCGCTCCCGTTTCAACCGGAGGAACACCCGCCGAAACTTTCGATGATCCCTCTCCTCGTCACCCTCACGGCTGTCACCCGCGTGGCCCGGCGCTTTTTCGTCAACTGAAGTCGTCTATCCCCTCTTTCTGCTCTTTCCGCCGCCTTCCTGAAAACAAAAACAGCTCCTTTCGGAGCTGTCAGAAGCCGACGGAAAAGGTCAGCGGTATTGTATCACAAAGTCCCACATCCGTCAATGGACGCCCAACATTTTGTGGAGCCTCGGCTGCCAGACCACTTTATAGAGCATCAGCATATTGTGGAGCGCCCGGTCATAGAGCAGGAAGGCTACATTGCCCATGGCCAGCGTCACCAGCGAGACGGCCATCGCCGTAGTGCGCAGCTCTTCGGCGATGCTGCCCGCCGGGACCAGCAACAGCACCAGCCCGTACATCGCCAGGATCCCGCCGTTGCAGAGCAGCAGCTTGCAGACGGCCCGCAGCAGGGCCGGGCGTATCCGCTCGAAATAAGGCTTTGCCAACGGATAGTACCCCAGCAGGAACACAAAGGTGAGGGCCACTTCCTTGTCCGGCACGAAGAGCAGACTCAACAGGCTCACCGCGCCATAGGCCGTCAGAGCCATGGTCTTCCCGCACTCCACGCAGACTGTGGCGATGAGGAAGCTGGCCACCGCCGGAGCGATGAACATCGCAATGGGAAACACAGCCCCCAGCAGCATCAGGACCACGCTGAGCGCTGCGGCCATGCCGCAGTAGGCCATGGCCCAGCTTTTACTTTTGCGTCCCTTCATGGCAGCTCCCATTGTACCGGCTGGCTCTCAACGTCCAGCGGCTCGATGGCGTGGCGGAGGCCCAAGATCATGATGTTGTCCAGCAGGGTGCGGTTGAGCTTGACGTCCAGCATCCCGTAGGCGCGGACGAGGTCGTTGACCGCAGCGAGGGCCTGCCGCCGGGCGTTTTCCCGGGCGGCGTTCCTGTCGTTGATGCCGTTGACGAGGAAGACGTTGTAGCGGCCCTTATCTTTGTCCCGGGAAAAGCTCTCCGCTTTGTCCAGCAGATAAGCGGCCCGGCCGATGCAGCTGCCAATGTAGTGCATACTTTTGCGCTGATTGGGGTCGTCGGTGGCCAGCACCGAGTAGAGCGCGCCGTAGAGGTTGCCCTTCGGCTCTGCGGCCAGCAGATAGTTCTTGGCGTTCAGGGTCATCTGGACGTTGGCCTGGTCCCGCTCCTGTACGAAGATGCGCTCCAGTGCCGGGTTCTCGGCGGCGGCCTTCCGGTAGGCTTGCCGCAGCAGGACGGTGTCCACCACCCGCCGTACTTTTTTATAGAAGGGCAGATCGGCCCACTGGGCATCCTGGATGCGGTGCCAGCTCAGCAGGACTTCCACCTGTGCGGCCAGCCGGATGCCCTGGGTCTGGCACATCATCTGCCGCCAGACCAGCGTGCCCGGCTCCCGCATCCGCTTACAGGTGGCCGGACGGCCCGCCAGACTGTCGGCCAGTACCGCGAACAGGACGCCGTTGTAGCGCAGACCATAGCAGGAATACAGCCCATAGGTGGTGTAGAGCTGGCGGCGGACGCCGCGCTGATACCACTGATAGGTGTTGTAATCCCGGATGGTCAGCTCCGGCAGATAGGGCCGCATACGTCCCTTCATTCTGTTCATTCCTTTCGCGGGCCGCGCCGGGCGCAGCCTTTCTTGCAGGGGAAGACCGCTTCCCCACAGCTGTAGACTAGTATAATCTATTTTTCGTCAGCGTTCAACCGTTCTTTTGTAAATTCTTATAGAAAAGGCCGCACTGGAATCGATTTCAGTGTGGCCTTCTAGTTCATCTTATTTCTTTTCGAAACGACCCGTGTGGCCGGGCTGGGTGCGCTTGCCGTCAAAGCCGCTCTTGGGCATGGGCTTTGCGGGGCGGTTCTCGAACTTGGGGGCGTTGTAGTACATATACAGCTGGCAGGGGATCATGCCGTTGTACATCTTGCGGCGCTTGTTGGCCCGCTTGCCGTAGTGGTGTTCAAAATCCAT
Source organism: Faecalibacterium sp. Marseille-P9590 (assembly GCF_017377665.1). Taxonomy (NCBI): domain Bacteria; kingdom Bacillati; phylum Bacillota; class Clostridia; order Eubacteriales; family Oscillospiraceae; genus Faecalibacterium; species Faecalibacterium sp. Marseille-P9590. The sequence continues at coordinate 150,813 of NZ_JAFREF010000002.1, read as the reverse complement.
ATCGGCAGTGATGGCGTAGACACCGGCGCAGGGGTGGGCCTCCATCTGCTGGCCGAGGGTACGGGCCAGCTTGGCGGCACCCTCGATGGTGCTCATGCGCTCGCCGTATGGGGGGTTGGTCAGGACGATGGCCTCGCTTTTGGCGGCGAAATCGGCCACGTCGGCCACCTCGAAGTGGCAGCGCTTCTCCACGCCGGCCAGCTTGGCGTTGGCGTTGGCCAGAGCCACGGCGGCAGGGTCGATGTCGTAGCCGAAGGCCTCAAAGCCCACATCCAGCTTGGAGTCGGCCAGAGCCTTCTGGCGCTGCTCGGCCCAGATGGCGGCAGGCACGAAGCTGTAGCGCTCGGCGGCAAAGCGGCGCTTGAGGCCGGGGGCAATGTTCATGGCCTTCTGAGCGGCCTCGATGAGGAGGGTGCCGCTGCCGCAGAAGGGGTCTTCCACGAGGCTGTCGCGGCGGACGCGGCCCAGATCGGCGATGGTAGCGGCCAGTGTCTCACGGATGGGGGCCTCCATGGAGTTGCGGCGGTAGCCGCGCTTGTGCAGGCCGTCGCCGGTGGTGTCCAGCATGATCTCGCAGACGTTCTTGCGGAGCATGAAGCGGATCTTATACTCCGCGCCGGTCTCGGGCAGGCTGGTAGTGCGGTGGCCCTGCATCAGGCGCTTGACCACGGCCTTCTTGATGATGCTCTGGCAGGCCGGCACGCTGGACAGCTGGCTGTTCAGCGAAGAGCCGGTGACCGGGAAGGCCGCGTCGGCGGGCAGCAGCTCTTCCCAGTGGATGGAGTAGACGCCGTCGAACAGCTCGTCGAAGGTGGTGGCTGTGTAGGTGTTCAGGAGCAGCATCACGCGCTCCACGGTGCGGAGGTTGAGGTTGGCGGCAGCTATCATATCCGCGCCGCCCTTGAAGGTCAGACGGCCATCGCTGACCCGGATGTCCTCGGCGCCGATGCGGCGCAGCTCAAAGTTGGCCGTGGACTCGCACCCGAAAAAGCAGGGGGCGATGAGTTCAAATTTTGCAGGCATTCTGGTTTCCTTTCCTGTCGGGTGCGGCGTGCCGCACCAAAAAACAGGCCCGCCCCGCTGGGGGCAGGCCCAAAGCTTCTTCGTCTTGTGCGGACGGCTCAGCGGCTGCCGCGGCGTCCCCGGGGTGCGTAGCCGCCGCCCCGGCGGTTGTTGGTCTCGTGGTCGAGGTCGGCCATCTTCTCTTCGCTCTGGCTCTTGAACCGGCTCATCATGTCCTCAAAGCTCAGGTTGTCGCTCTTGGCCGGGGCCTTGGGCTGCCAGACGCGGGGCGCTGCGTCCCGTGCCGGGCCGCGTCCGCCCTGGGGACGGCCGCCCTGACCGTTGCGGCGGAAGCCGCCTTCCCGCGGGCCGTTGTTGTTGGGGCGGGGGCCGCGGCCTTCACGCGGAGCGCGGGGTGCCGGCGGCAGCAGCCGCTTGATGGACAGCGCGATCTTGCCGTCCGGTGCCACATTGATGACCTGCACCTTCACGGTGTCGCCGTCATGCAGCACGGCTGCAATGTCCTGCACATACTCGTTGGACACCTCAGAAATGTGGACCATGCCCACGCGGCCCTCCGGCAGCGCAACGAATGCGCCAAACGGTTTTACGCCGGTGACACGGCCTTCAAAAATATTCCCTACCTCAATCGCCAAAACTCAATACTCCTTGTTGACTAATGTGTTTTCCGCCGGCCGCAAGCCGCTCGGGGCGCGGCATCAGTTGCCCGTCACATCCACAAAGATGCGCTCGTTGGCCGCCGCATAATTGTAAGAGTCCCGCGCGACCCACTCGGTCACGTCGTCCGAGTCGCCGCTGAGGATGCGCTGCATCTCCTCGTTCTGGGTCTTCTGCTGGTCGATCTGCTCCTGCAGGGTGTCCAGCTCCGCTTTTTTGGAGCTGAGCGCCACCTGATTTGCGATGTACGCCGCCAGCATACTCAGCAAAAGCAGAAGGAAGAGCAGTTTCAGCACAGCGCCCACGACGGACGCCTTTCTCTTCCGCTTTTTCCGGCTCGGATTTGCCATAACACAGTGCCTCCCGTTTTCGGACAGCAGGCCCGATGCGCCTGTACTCTCACTTTGATACGTTTGAATTATACAACATACGCCGTGGTGTTGGCAAGCTCTTTTTCTGTTTTTTTGCAAGTCTTTTTTCGTTCCGCCGTACTTTGGCGGCGGCGCGGGCAGCTTTCCACGGGGCGATGCACCGGGCGGCGAGCTGCACCGGCCCCAGCAGCAGTTTCCCCGCAAAGGCTTCGGCAGCGGCGAACAGAGGCCGCAGCGCTGCCTGCACCGCCACGGCGGCGCAGAACGCTGCCAGCGCCATATAGCCCCGCAGCTGCCCGGCCTGACTCTGGGAGACGGCATAGCTCTGCAAAGCCATCAGCACGGCTCCCACAAAAAGCATATCCGGCAGGAACGCAGCCCTGCCCCGGGTGGGCAGAACGGCCCGCACCGCGCCCAGCACACCACCCAGCACCGCGCAGGCCGCCATCTCCTGTCCCACCGCCCCGGGCGAAAGCGCCGGGCCCATCACCGGACGAGACGGCGCAGAAAGCCGCCCGGCGTATGCTCTGCGGTGTATTCCAGCGTGTCCACCCGGCCTGTAAGCTTGACTTCGCCTTTGTCGAGGTCGAGGCTGGTGACGCTCAGCTCGGCCCCGGTGAGTTCCAGCGTCCCTTTCGAGGTGAGCATCGCCGCCCCCTCGGCGTCGCAGCGGATGACCCGCCGCACACCGGTGACGGTCAGCTTGTTCCGCCCCTCCAGGATGAGGTCATGAGGCAGAGCCTGCTCCGGCTTTGCGTCCTGTTGTTTCATGACATTCCCCTCCCCTTTTCTGCCATCTTATGCAGGGCGGGGCGGGGTCATACCGGATTTACTCGGCTTTCGGGGCATCGTGGGCGGCTGCCAGCACGTTGTCCTGCTCGATGATCTCGTACATCTCGCGGGCCACGTCCTTGGTGCGGGGTTCCACGTCGGAGAGGACCTTCACCTTGATGGGCCGGTTGCCGAAGGTGACCTCGATGATGTCGCCGGCCTTGACGGCCTGGCTGGCCTTGGCGGTCTTGCCGTTGATGAGGATGCGGCCCGCGTCGGCCACCTCATTTGCTACCGTGCGGCGCTTGATGAGCCGCGAAACTTTCAGATATTTGTCTAAACGCATTTCTAAACTCCTTGTATCAACCTCTCAGTCTCGCTGTCGCTCGACAGCTCCCCTAGTAGGGGAGCCTCTGGCGAAGAGGCAAAGCTTTACGATATGCCAAAGCCTCCCCTATTAGGGGAGGTGGCACGCCGTAGGCGTGACGGAGAGGTTGTTCCTCTATTAAAAAAGCCGCCGGGCCTAAAGGTTCCGGCGGCGATGGGTTTTCTCTTACAGGGTGTCCTTCAGAGCCTTGCCCGGCTTGAACACGATGCTCTTGGAAGCAGCAATGGTGATGGCCTCGCGGGTGCGGGGGTTGATGCCCTGACGCTCAGCGCGCTCACGCACCTCGAAGGTGCCGAAGCCGGAGATGGAGATCTTCTCACCCTCGGCCATAGCCTTGCCCAGTGCCTCGAATGCAGCATTGACAGCCATCTCGGCGCTCTTCTTGCTCATCTCAGTGTTTGCCGCAACCTGTGCGATCAGATCGGTCTTGGTCATAATAAAAGCCTCCACAATATTCTCAACATTTTCTATTCGAGCAGACGGTCTGACCGTCTGGTACCCGTTTACGTTTCGTCCGCTTCCAGCCTCTGGGTAAAGCGCTTTGCCGCAAAGGTCAGTGCCTCTTCGGCGTCCACACCGGCCAGACGCATGGCATCGGCGGCGGCCAGCAGCAGCCCACCGGCGTTCTCTGCCGTCTGCTGTGCGTCCCACGCGGCCTTGGCGCTGTCCAGAGTCCTGGCCGCACCGGCGGCATCCTCCGGCCCGCAGCCGAACCGCGCGGCCCGCTTCTGGAGCTTCTGGGCGCGCATCAGGGCGGGCAGGGTTGCCGGGACGGTGTCCAGCTCATCGGCCAGAGTCGTGCGGCCCTTTTCCTTATTTTTGAGCGCATCCCAGCTGTTTATACCAGCATTTTCCGCCGCAGAGGAAGCAAAGATGTTCGGGTGGCGGAAGACCAGCTTCTCGCACACCTCGCGGCAGACCTTTTCCATGTCGAAACGGCCCCGCTCCTCCTCGATGACGGTGTGGAACACCACCTGCATCAGGACGTCGCCCAGCTCTTCCTGCATCATGACAGGGTCGTCAGCGTCGATGGCTTCCAGCGCCTCGCACGTTTCTTCCAGAAAGTTTTTCCGGATGGAAGCGTGGGTCTGGACTTTGTCCCACGGACAGCCGTTCTCCCCGTCTCTCAGGATGCGGATGATCTCCACGAGGTCTTCCGCCGTATAGTGTTCCCTCGGCGTCCAGTCCTGCATGGGGCGTCTCCTTTCCGCATTCCGAAAACATCTGCGAACAGATTCAAATTGTACCGCAGAATCTGCCGAAATGCAAGGGTACAAGCGCATTTTCCGGCTTTTTGCGGCAAAATTTTCATTTCATTCACAACAAAAGGCGGCATCCCCCGGGGGACACCGCCCTGCGTGAGCTTTTTAGCTTACAGCTGTGCGCCGCACTTGTTGCAGAACAGCGCGTCGTCCGAGACGGGCGCGCCGCACTGGGGGCAGGTCTTGGCCTCGTTGTCCTCGGGCTTTTCCTCGGCGGGCTCTGCGGCTGCGTCAGCCGTCACGTCGGCGGCGGCCTCTTCCGTATCCTCGAAAGTCGTCTCAATGACGGTATCCGGCTCGAGAGAGGCTTTCAGGTCAGAGAGCTCCTGCTCGATGTTGGCGATCATCTCGATGTATTTGTCCACAAGGGGCTGGTTCTCCTCGTTGCCCTTGGCCAGACTATACACCAGAGCGCCCAGCTGGCGCTGCGCCTTGTACAGCTTGCTCTGCGCGTTCACGATCTTTGCCTGGGTGCGGCCCTTTTCGGCCAGATCCAGCGCGGCATTCTTGCCTTTCTCGGCATACTCGAGGCCCATTTCCTTAATCTTATTGAAGTCCATAAAAGACACCTCACTTGTCTATGCCCGGGGTGGGCAGCACTCCTCTGCGTTTTCTGCTCAGGCTGTCCCTGTGCCGCCGGAGATTATTTTCATTATAGCGCACTCCCGAGGGGAATGCAACGAATCCCACCCAAGTTTTACAGAATCGTGTGGATTTGGAAACAGTTTTTTCGCAATTTGCACACTTTCCGCGTTCTGACGTTTTTTACACTTCACCTGCGTAGAACTCGCGCAGCATACTGTCGGCGGGCAGAAGCTCCAGCTCCACCGGGGCCACATGCTCGAAGCGGCGGGCCGTCTCGTCCCAGAGCTCCGCGTTGTTGCCTTCCAGCGTGAAGCGCTGGCTCACCGGGCGCAGGAGCTTTGCGATGAGGCCCAGCTCGTAGGTGAAGGAAGTGTCCAGCAAAAAGTCTGCCGTAGTCTTGAAGCCCTTAATATACCGGGTCTCGCCGTCGAGGACTCTGTCCCACATGGCGAGGGTCTTGGCGGGGCTGCGGCCCCGGGCTGCGGCATCCCGCAGGGTGCGGCGGCAGAGGCGGATGTCCTGGGTGTTGATGACACGGCGGCCATCAATGCAGTATTCCTCCCGCAGGCCGGCGTAGATGCGGTAGACGTCGTCGCCTTTCACAAGGCCCGTCAGCTCAGGGTTCAGAGCGTGGATGCCCTCCACGATGCAGACGCCGCCCTTGAGGTCCAGCGTCTCCGTCTCGGAAGAGCGGGACTCGGTGGTGAAGTCGTAGATGGGCAGCACAGTCTTGCCGGTGGTACTCAAATCGCTGAGGCACTGGCGGATGAGGGGCATATCCAGCGTGTCGGGGTTCTCGTAGTCCAGCGTACCGTCGGGCAGGCGGGGGTAATACTGAGCGCCCTTGAAGAAGTTATCCAGGCTGATGACATGGGCCGGGGTGCCGGAGGCTTCCAGAGCCTCGGCCACCTTATGAGCTGAAGTCGTCTTGCCGCTGGCCGACGGGCCGGTGAGCATGACGATCTTGGCGCGGGAGTCCCTGATCTTCTGGGCAGCATAGGCCACCCGCTGGCGGTAGCTCTTCTCGCTCATCTCCGCCAGCGCCGCCGGGCTCTGGGCGGCGACGTTGTACAGGTCTATCTCAACCAGACGTTTCGGTACCCAAATCGTGATCATAAAAAACAGCCACTCCTTTTTTCCGTTCCAGCACTTCGTCGAAACGCTGGATGTATTCTGTCGGATACTTGAAATTGAAGATGCGCTGCATCCGCTTGCCGCCGTCGGCCACCAGCTTGGTGCTGCCGCCTGCGCCGGCCGAGAGGATGGTCTGGACTTCTTCCATGATATAGATATTATAATACCCCTCGTGGCCCGGCTTGCACCAGCCCACGTTTTCCAGGTTTTGGAGGGTATTTTTCTGACGATAGAGGTAGTAGGGCCGATAGCCCGCCTCGGCCAGCAGATGGCACTTTTCCAGCATAGCGGCCACATCGGCGTAGTCGTTCTCCTTCTGGTCCTCGATGACGATGCGGGAGGCCCGCTTGAGGGTCAGGGTGTGGACTGTGATGTTCTCAGGGTCGAGGGCGATGGCCTGACGCAGGCTCTTCTCGAACCCTTCCACCGTGTCGCCGGGCAGGCCAGCGATGAGGTCCATGTTGATGTCGTCGTGGCCTGCGGCCCGGGCCTCGGCATAGCAGTCGAGGATGTCCTGAGCCGAGTGCTTGCGGCCAATGTTCTCCAATACTTCATCCGAGAAGGTCTGCGGATTGATGGAGATGCGGGTCGCGCCGTATTCCTTGATGACGGCCAGCTTTTCGGCGTCGGTGCAGTCGGGGCGTCCGGCTTCCACCGTGTATTCCACGATGGCGGAAAGGTCGAAGCAGTCCCGCACCGTCCCCATGAGCTGGCGCAGCTGCGCTGCCGAGAGGCTGGTGGGGGTGCCGCCGCCGATGTAGATGCTGCAGAGCATCAGCCCGGCCTTGTCAGCCTCGTCCCGGATGGCCTCGACCTCTCTGCACAGGCAGTCCACATAGGGCTGCACCAGCTTGCGGTCACGGTCGAGGTTGCAGCTGACGAAGCTGCAATAGCTGCACCGGGAGGGGCAGAACGGGATGCCGATATAGAGGCTGTAGGTCTTGAGCGCACTGCCTACTTTCAGGATAGGCTCCTGCAAGTCCGCGATGGCCTTGGCCATGCCGTATTTTTCGGGCGAGCAGTCGAAGCGCTTGAGGAAGAAATCGTCGATTTCCTCTTCCGTCCAGCCTGCGGCCCGCTTGTCGTGGACAAGGCGCACCGGGCGGACGCCGGTCATCTTGCCCCAGGGCGGGCGGATACCCGTCCAGCTGCGCAGCAGGTCATAGGTCAGGCTGGCCAGCGCAAATTCCGGCGTCTCGCCGCCCTCTTCCACGGGAATGGGCAGAGGTGCTTCGGCGGTCTGGCTCTTGCCGCCCTGCCGCACCATGGCCCAGAGCTTGTCAGGCCGCTTCTCGGCCCAGACGCAGTCTGCGCCGTCCTCGGGCGGGGTGAGGGTGAGCGGGGCCATTGGGTAGAACAGGCGGACGAGGTGCTCCACCTCGTAGCCCGAGCCGAGGCCCGTGATATAGATATTCATGTGAAATCCCGCCTTTTTATGCGTTTCTCAGCGCATTTTTGATATAGAAGTTGGTGGCGGCCTCCTGCCCGAAGGTGGAGAAATCGCCGTGGCCGGGCAGCACCTGCGCCTCGGCCGGGACAGGCAGGGCCGCGAACTTGCGCAGGCTCTCGTCCATCTTCCGGCTGTCGCCGCCCTCGAGGTCGGTGCGGCCGATGCTGCCCTGAAAGACGGTGTCGCCCACGAAGAGATAGTTTTCGCACAGCAGCACCACGCTGCCCTCAGTGTGACCGGGGGTGTGCCAGACAGTGAAGCTCAGCTCGTCGAGGGGGATGACCTCGCCCTCTTCGTAGCCGCTGTCCGAACCCTTGAGGGGCAGCAGCTGGGTCCCCCGACAGTCGGCGGGCTCACAGTAGAGCTTTGCGCCCCACTCGCGGCTCAGGACCCCCGCACTGCCCACATGGTCGTAGTGGCCGTGGGTGCAGAGGATAAGGCTCAGCTTGCCGCCGTGCTCCTTTAAGATCTTATCGTACTCCTGCACCTCGGCGGCGGGGTCGATGACCACCGCATTGCCTGCGTCCGAGATGAGTAGGAAGCTGTTGGTGTAAAACGGCGCAGGGCCGACCAGATGAAATGCCTTCATGGTTTATTTTTCTCCTTTATGCCACTCGTCGGTGTCGATGACGATGGTGCAGGGGCCTTCGTTGACCAGCGACACCTGCATATCCGCGCCGAACTCGCCGTGCTGGACATCCTTGAGGCCCTGCTTGTTCATCTCAGCGAGGAACAGCTCGTAGGCGTCCACAGCCAGCGGCGGTCTTGCCGCCTTGATGAAGCTGGGACGGAAGCCCTTCTTCGTGTCGCCGTAGAGGGTGAACTGACTCACCACCAGTGCAGAGTACCCGAGGTCCTTTGCGCTGAGGTTCAGCTTGTCGTTTTCGTCCTTGAAAATGCGCAGGCCCGCGCATTTTTCAGCCAGTTTCGGCACAATGTCGAGAGTATCGGTGTCCTTGACGCCCAGCAGGATAACGAGGCCGGGGCCGATGGGGCGCGGCTCGCCGCCGTTGACCCGGACGCTGGCCGAGGATACGGCCTGAATGACTGCACGCATATTAGCTCCTTGTTACCTTGAGCACATCCTTGACTTTGGACAGACGGGCCACGACCCGGTTGAGGTGCTCTGTATTGTTGATGCCGATGGTCAGGCTGATGACGGCACAGTTGTTCTCCACCTGACGGGCGTTCATGGCGTAGATGGGGACGCGGATGTCAGCCAGCGCGGCCAGCACATCGGACAGCAGCTCGTTGCGGTTGAGAGCGATGATCTCCAGACCGGCCTTGTAGCTGTCCTTGACGCTGTCGGCCCAGTAAGCCTTGACCCAGCGGGGGGCGTTGGAGGGGTCTTTCATGCTGGACATCGCGTTGGCGCAGCTCTGCTTGTGGATGGAGACGCCGAAGCCCCGGGTGATGAAGCCCACGATGGGGTCGCCGGGCAGGGGCGAGCAGCACTTTGCAAACTTGATGGGGGTGTTATCGAAGCCCTCCACCACTACGCCGTCAGTGGCGTGGACGCGGCTCAAATCGACCTTCGGCAGATCCTCCACCGACTTGTTCTCAGCAGCCTCAGCGGCCTTGAGCTTCTGCCACTCCTCTTTGAGCTTGGGCAGGCAGTTGGCGATGGTCATGCCGCCGTAGCCGATGGCAGCGTAAATTTCCTCCGCGTTGTTCTGGCGCAGACGACGGCTGCAACTGCCCACGAACTCGTCCAGCTGGTCGTCGGGGATGAAGATCATCTCCCGGCGCAGCTCTTTGGCCAGCGCGTCGCGGCCCTGCTGGATGTTCTCTTCGCGGCGCATCTTCTTGAACCAGTTGCGTATCTTGCTCTTGGCCTCGCTGGTGCGTACGATCTTGAGCCAGTCGCGGCTGGGGCCTTTGTCCGCCGGGCCGAGGATGACTTCAATGATCTCGCCCGTCGCCACGACATGGTCGATGGGGACGATGCGGTTGTTGACCTTGCAGCCCACCATCCGGTTGCCGACGGCAGAGTGGATGGCGTAGGCAAAGTCGATGCAGTTTGCGCCCGCAGGCAGGTTGATGACGTCGCCCTTCGGGGTGAAGGCAAAGACCTCCTCCGGCAGCAGGTCGCTCTTCAAATCGTGGAGCAGGTTGCCAGAATCCTCGCTGACGCGCTGGTTTTCCAGCAGCTGGCTGACCCATGCCAGCCGCTCATCCAGTTTATCGTGGCCCTCGAGGCCCTCTTTATACTTCCAGTGGGCGGCAACGCCGTACTCGGCCTGCTCGTCCATGGTGCGGGTGCGTATCTGCACTTCAAAGGGGATACCCTCGTGGCCGATAACGGTGGTGTGGAGGCTCTGGTAGCCGTTGGGCTTGGGGGTGGAGATATAGTCCTTGAAGCGGTTGGGCAGCGGGTGGTACATATCGTGGATGAGGCCCAGGGTGCTGTAGCACTCAGCCAGGGTGTCCAGGATGATGCGCACCGCGTAGATGTCGTAAATTTCATCGAAGGACTTGTTCTGCATGATGGTCTTGCGGTAGATGCCGTAGATGCTCTTGACTCTCCGCTTGATGGTCGCGCCCTCAATGCCGCTCTCCTCGAGGCGGCTCTTGATGACGCCCGACACGCTGGCCAGAAACTCGTCGCCCGCGCGCTCGCTGAGCATCTTGTTGATCTCCTCGTAGCCCACGGGGTCGAGGTAGTGGAGGCTGCGGTCTTCCAGCTCCTCCTTGACGTTCAGGATGCCCAGACGGTTGGCGATGGGAGCGTAGACCTCCATGGTCTCCCGGGCCTTGTCGCGGCGCTTCTGCTCCGGCCATGCGTCGCCGGTGCGCATATTGTGCAGGCGGTCACAGAGCTTGATGATCATGACGCGGACGTCACGGCTCATGGCCAGCAGCATCTTGCGCAGGTTCTCGGCCTGCAGCTCTTCGATATTGGAAAATTGGATCTTGGTCAGCTTGGTGACGCCGTCCACCAGCGCGGCCACCTCTTCGCCGAAAGCGGCGGTCAGGTCGGTCAGCGTGGTGGGGGTGTCCTCCACCACGTCGTGGAGCAGGGCGGCGGCGATGCTCTCGCTGTCCATGCCGAGGTCCAGCACGAGGCGGGCCACAGCCAGCGGGTGGCAGATATAGGGCTCACCGCTGCGGCGGCAGACCCCCTTGTGGGCGTCGTTGGCCAGGTCGTAAGCCTTTTCTATCATGGCCATATTGTAGGCTTTGCCGCTGGCTTTGATGGCCTCCACCAGCTTCTCCCAGGTCACGATCTCGGGCCGCACCTCCGAGGGAAGGGTCCCCTCAGGGGCGTTGGCCGGCAGGGCCGTTGCGGCCACGGTAGCCATCTCCGTCACCGGCACGGGCTGGTGGAGATGGGTCTTTGCAGAGTAGCTGTCCTCTTTCGCCGCAGCCGGTGCTGCGGGCGAGGGGAGGATAGGTTTCTTTCCCTCAGGCATCTTTATCGTTCCTCCAGACATTTCAGGATGGGCGCATCGGCAAGGTTCTTCTTTCCGGTGGCAGGCACGAGTTCCCAGAACTTTGCCCCGCCCCGGTCAGCCGCTGTGATGAGGCCGACCTGTTCCAGCGCGGCGACGGCCACCAGCGTCCGACCGGTGTTCTCCTCGCCGAGTTTTGCAAACAGGGGCTGCAGGTCTTCGGCGTGCCAGCGCCGCGCCTGCAGCTCCCGATAAACGGTGATGATATGGCTGCGCTCCGGGGCGATGCTTTCCTTCTGCTCCGGCGTCAGGGGCGTACCCCGGCGCAGCGCCTGCACCAGCGCGGCCTGCTCTGCTGCTGTGTTGCCGAGGCCCGCCGGGTGCAGCTCGATGATGCGGCCCGACAGCTGTGCGCCCCGGGGCGAATCGTAGACCGAAAGGCTGATGGCTGCGTCCACGACGTCGCCCGTCGAGTAAGGCACCTGTTCCGGGTGCATCCCGAACCAGACGGCGTAGATGCTGGAATTGCCCTGCCGCAGACGCAGGCGGCAGTGCTTGCCCTCCGAGACGGCGTAGACGCCCTCCACGACAGCCATTTCCAGCACGAAGACCGGGCTGGGGTTGTCGGCACCGTAGGGTGCCAGCTGGTCGAGGCGGCGGACGCTCTCCACCGTCAGACGGTCGAGGTGGACGGACAGATCGCATTCCAGCGGCGGGGTGCGCAGCACGGGACACTCCCGGGCCGCCCAGTCGTTGAGCCGCTGGCGGAGCGTCTGCAGATTCTCTTCCCGCACCGAGAGGCCCGCTGCCATGGCGTGGCCGCCGAAGCGGAGCAGGATGTCGGCGCAGGAGGCGATGCACTCGTGCAGGTTGAAGCCCTGCACGCTGCGGCCGCTGCCCTTGCCCTCGCCGTGCTCATCTACCGACACCACGATGACCGGGCGTCCGGTCTTTTCCACAAGGCGGGAGGCCACGATGCCGATGACGCCGGGGTGCCAGTCTTTGCCCCAGAGCAGGATGACCCGGTCTTCGAGGCGTTCCGGCTCAGCGTCCAGCAGCTCCTGCGCGGCTTTGACGATCTCCATCTCCGTCTCCTGCCGCTGGATGTTGATGTCACTCAGCTTATGAGCCAATTCGACCGCCCGGTCTTCGTTCTCACAGAGCACCAGCTGCAAAGCGGTGACAGCGCTGTCCATCCGGCCCGCCGCATTAAGGCGGGGCGCGATGGCGTAGCTGATGTTCTCTGCCGTCACCGGCTTGCCTGCAAGGCCCACTTCTTCCAAAAGGGCGCAGAAGCCGGGTCTGTCCGTATTTTGCAGCTGGCGCAGACCTGCTTTGACGATGGTGCGGTTCTCCCCTGTCAGGGGCATGACGTCGGCCACGGTGCCAACAGCGGCGAGGTCGCCGCAGTATTCCAGCATCTCTTCCGGCGGGCAGCCATCCAGCGCGGCGCAGAGCTTGAAGGCCACGCCCGCGCCGCACAGGCCCTTGAAGGGGCTGTGGTCATCGGCACGGCGGGGGTCCACGATGGCCACTGCCTGGGGCAGGGTGTCGTGGGGCAGATGGTGGTCTGTGATGATGAGGTCGATGCCGAGGCTGGCCGCGAATGTGGCTTCCTCTACGGCAGAGATGCCGTTGTCCACCGTGACGATGAGGCGGCAGCCCTTATCGTAAATCGACTGGATAGCGTTCTTCGAGAGGCCGTAGCCGTCGCCCTCCCGGCTGGGCAGCATACACTTGACGGCGGCGCCCATCCCTTTCAGGTGCTGATAGAGCAGGGCCGTGGCGGTCACACCGTCCACGTCGTAGTCGCCGAAGACGACGATGGTCTCCCCTTCGTCGATGGCCCGCAGGATGCGCTCACAGGCTTTGTCCATGTCGGTCAGGAGCATGGGGTCGCTCAGCTCTTCTTCGCCCGCCAGAAGGGTCAGCGCCTCGGCGGGGTCGGTGATGCCCCGGGCAGCGAGGATGCCGGCCAGCAGGCCGGCTTCTTTCTGCTGGGCCGCGAGGACAGAGCGGTATTTTTCCTCGCTCCACTCTTCGTCCATGTTCTGGTATTCCAGCTCTTCGGTGTTCTGCTGGGCGATGGCCGCTGTCAGCTCTTTCAGGGCGGCGCGGTCAACGGTCTTGGTGTTCCAGGCCCGGTAGGTCATCGCAATCCCTCCCCGGCCAGACCATCGTTCGCCAGCATCCCCTGCAGCGCAGCGATCTCGCTGGAAACGTCCAGCGCCACGTCCGACAAAAGCTTATTGTAGAGGTTATCATAAGCCTGATTCAGGGTGTGCAGGATGCCCGCAATATCCCGGCGGATGGCCTCCGCGTTCTCGCCCTGCTGGCTCTGCACGTCGTTGTAGGTGTGCAGGAGCTTGAGGGTGGTGGGGATATAGTATTCCGCAAAGCGGCGGGCCTTGGGCAGGCTCTCGGGGTGGGCTTCCAGCCAGGCACAGATGGACTCGGTGGTCTTCTGCATATGCTGCAGCTCCTCCACAGCCCGCTCATCCTCCATGAGCTCCTGCTCCTTCTCGAGCACCTGCGCAAAGCGGCGGGTCGTCTCGAGGTTCAGGGGGACTTCTCCGGCCTGTTCCGGCGCTTTTTCCGGTTCGGGCTGGGGCTGATTTTCCTGTGCAGCGCGGTAGTCCTCTGCCGTCAGGTAGAGCTTGTCGTTTTTCTCGTCCAGCCAGGCACTGAGCCAGCCCTTGTGGATGAATTTCCGCAGCATCTTGAGAGCCTTGGTCTTCTTTTTATGCGTCAGGTCGGCCAGCATGGAGAGGGACAGGCCCTTGTGCCAGTCGAAGCCCTCGGCGGTATCGGCGTAGAGCTCCAGGGTCTTGGCGGCCTTCATACGGGATGCGCCCGCTGCGGTCAGCCAGCCGAACACAGCGGTCACAGCGGCAGAGCACCACCCCGTCACCGCGATAGCACCCAGTGCGAGATCGCCGATGGCACTGAGGAACGTATCCGCGGTTTCGACGATCACGCCGCCGGACGTGAACGCCCCCGCCGTGCCAAAGCAGGCGATGGCCGTGATGCCGAAGATGACAGCGAAGGTAATGCCGGTCGCCAGCATGGCGACGCCTGCGCTGTGGAGCTTTTTCGCGCTGGTGCGGATATTCTCGATGGCCGTCGGTTCCGGCTTCTTCGCAAAGAAATTGCGCGCCCAGTCGGTCATCCCGCTGGCGCTGGCACTGCTTCTGGCCTCCCCGGCCCGCTTCTGGTACTCCTGTTTTCCGGCCTGAAAGGCCCGGCCTGCCTCCGAGATGCCATAACCGGCGGCGTTCACTGCGGCGCGGCCCACATCCCACACACGGTCGCCGATCTCCTCGCCCCGGCCCTCAAAGCCGTGGCGGAAGGAGTCGGACATGGTGTCGCCCAGCTCGCGGAGCTGGCGTTCCAGCTCCTGCTGCACCTGACGGCCCTCGCCGTCCTGCGCCGTGCGGTTAAAATCGTTTTCACGATCAGTCATTCAACTTCTCACCCTTCTGCCGGGCTGTACCGGCTGATGATGGCGCGGGCCACCCGCAGGCCATCGACGGCGGCACTCATGATACCGCCCGCATATCCGGCACCCTCGCCGCAGGGATACAATCCTGCCAGCTGGGCGCATTCAAAATTTTCTTCCCGTTTCAGCCGCACCGGGCTGCTGGTACGGGTCTCGAGGCCGGTCAGAATGGCCTCGGGGGCGGTGTAACCCGCAATTTTCCGCTCGTAAGCCCGCAGACCGGCCCGCAGGGTGTCGGCCAGTTCGGTCGGCAGCAGTGCGCCGAGGTCCGCAGCGACGACGCCCCGGTCATAGGTGGGCTGGACGCGGCCAATGTTCAGCCGACCCCTGCCCTCCAAAAAGCTCTGGATGTTCTCCGCCGGGGCGGCATACTCTCCGCCGGGACGGCCTGCTGCATAGGCCCGGGCTTCCAGCTCCCGCTGGAAGGCGATGGCCTTCCGGGGGTCATTACCGAAGTCTTCGCCGCCCACACTGACCACCACGGCCGCGTTGGCATTCCTGCCGCTACGGGCGTGGTAGCTCATGCCGTTGGTCACGACGCGGCCCTTTTCGCTGGCCGAAGCCACCACCTGGCCGCCCGGACACATACAGAACGTATAAACGCACCGTTTTTCAACATGTTGCGAAAGCTGATATTCGCCGCGCGGCAGGGCCGGATGGCCCGCCGCCTCGTGGTAGAGGCTCTTTTCGATTTCCGATTGGAGATGCTCTGCCCGGAAGCCGACGCTGAAGGGCTTGCACTCCAGCACGAGGCCGCTGTCCATCAGCATCCCGAAGGTGTCGCGGGCCGAGTGGCCCACCGCGAACACCAGCGCCTCACAGGGGAACGCACCGTCCGTGGTCTGGATGCCGACGAGCTGGCCGTCCCGCCGCTCGAAGCCGGTGAGGGCTGTGTTGAAGTGGACTTCGCCGCCCAGCGACTCGATCTCTTTTCGAATCGAAGTGATGACGCCCCGCAGCAGGTCGGTGCCGACATGGGGCTTCTGCTGCCAGGCAATTTCCTTCGGCGCGCCGTGCTCGAGGAACACTTCGGTCACGAAGCCGCAGAGCTCGTCGCCGATGCGGGTGGTGAGCTTACCGTCCGAGAAGGTTCCGGCGCCGCCCTCGCCGAACTGGATGTTGGCGTTTTCGTCCAGCTCACCGGTGGTGGAGAAATGCTCCACGGCCTTGACGCGCTCATCCAGCGCCGGGCCGCGTTCCAGCACGATGGGCCGGTAGCCCTGACGGGCCAGCAGCAGCGCCGCAAAGAGGCCCGCCGGGCCGAGGCCGCAGACCACAGGCCGGTGCGTCAGCGGCAGAGTGCCGTTCTGCACCGAGAGATCGGTCTTGCCCCGGACGGTGACGCTGCGGGAAGCACCCGCACAGGCGGCCTCTTCCCTCTCCTCTTTCAGGGTCACGGCCACGGTGTACACCAGCTTGGGCTGGCCGTGGCGGGCGTCCACCGAGAGCCGGGCGATGCCCAGATGGCTCACCTTTCCCCGGGGGATGCGGGCGAGGCGGAGGGCTTTTTCGTAGGCCTGCGGCTCCCCGGCGGAGAGGGGCAGGCGAATATCATGGATCAGGATCATATACTCAGTTACTTTCTATCTTGCACTGCACCACATAGCTGCCCAGCGCAAAAATTTTGTCGTTGGCCGGCACATAGAGGCGGCAGGCGATGTTCTGCTGGCCGATGGCGACATAGAAGTCGTCGGCGTCGATCTCAATGACCACCTGTTCCGGATTCAGTGCTTCCAGCGAACCGGCCGGGCCGCAGAGGGTGACGTTCATCAGCCGCTCCGTCTCCACGGTCAGGGTGTAGGTGGAGGGCAGGTTGATGACCTGCACACAGCTGGCGGGCAGGTTCATGGTCTTGGTTTCCAGACGGGAGCTGTCGAAGCTGACCGTGATGCTGGAGATGTTGTCCAGCAGACGGATACCGCTGGGCAGTTCGATGGGCATTTCGTACACCTTATCCAGTGCAAAGGTGGAAAGGTCGATGGTACCCACCGACAGGGTGGACAGACGGTCGATCTGGGACTCCGGGCCGGCCACATTGAGGGTCTTTTTGCTCAGGGAGTAGACCAGCACCGAGGGGTCAAAGTCGCGGGGCGCGTTGATAAAGCTGACTTCCACCGGCAGGGTGGCCAGCTTATACACCTGCAACGTGACCTCGACGCTGTCCGTTTCCAGAGTAGTATACTCAAATTCCACCTCTCTGCCGCTGCGGGTGTAAAAACGCAGGCTGGTGTCAAGAGTGACTGGGCTGGTCAGCTCGCCGTTGTAGGTCACCTCGGCGGTGCAGGTCTCCACCTGGCTCAGCTCAGTGCTGGGTCCGGAGAGAGTCACCGTCTCCTTCGAGATGTCGGTGCCGTAGAGGATATAGCCGTCTGCTATCTTCAGGTAATTCGTCGTCACCTGGATGGGCAGGGTCTTTTCTTCCACCACATCGAACACCACGTCCACGGTGTTGTCGCCGTCGATGGAGACGGACACACCGGTGAGCAGGGTGCTCTGGCTCCGCACCTGAAGGCGCAGGCTCTTTTCGCCGCTGTCGCGGACGCTGGACCAGTCGGGGTAGACGACAAAGTCGTTGGCCGACAGGCTGCCGATGGTGTAGCCGTCGCCGGAAAGTTTCAGGTTGACCGTTTTTTCCTCCGCATTGACGATGCTCAGGCCCCGGGAAGTGTAGGCAGCCGAATCATAGGTAAAGTCCACCGGAACATTATAGATGGTGGTGGTGGTGCCGGGCTGCACGACGATGGTGACAGCCATCCACGCGATGACTGCACCCAGCAAAGAAAGCAGGAGCCGGATGCGGCGGTCGTTCAGCAGATTGCGCTTGGGGGGTACGGCAGGCTTGCCGTTGTTCTGCTCAGTGCTCATTGCTGCTCATCCTCCTCCTTGTTGTTCACCCAGTTCAGCAGGCGCTTGCCCCGGGCCTTCCAGCCCTCGGCAGCGCTCTTCTCGCTGGCGGTCTCCTTGGGTATCATCTCATCCACCAGCCGGGTGTAAAGGGTCTGACGGTCAAAGTGGCGCATGAGTACACCGTTTTTCGCCATCGAGATGATGCCCGTCTCCTCGCTGACCACGATGGCGATGGCGTCGGAGTTCTCGGCGATGCCGAGGCAGGCGCGGTGGCGGGTACCCATGTCCTTGCCCAGGTCCAGGTTGTTGGAAAGGGGCAGCACACAGCCTGCGGCCTTGATGCGGCCATCCTCGATGATGGCTGCACCGTCGTGGAGGGGGGTACCCTCGTAGAAGATGGTACCCAGCACCTCGAGGTTGACTGCGCTGTTCACGGGCGTGCCGGTGCGGACGATCTCAGAAAGGTTGGTGTTCCGTTCCAGCACGATGAGCGCGCCGGTCTTGGTCTCCGAAAAGCGCTCTGCCGCGTCGCAGATGGCGATGATGGCGCTGCGCCACGCGCCCTTGAGGCTGGTGTCGTTGTAGCGGTTTTTATTGAAGAAGCGATAGGCCCACTGGTCGGTCTGGCCCATCCGCTCCAGCGCACGCCGTATCTCGGGCTGGAACAGCACTACCAGCGTCAGCAGACCGACTTGCAGCAGCGAGTTGAGCAGCCAGGTGACGGTGCGCATATTCAGGATGTTCGCCACCAGATAGACCGCCATGACGATGAGCGCGCCCTTGGCCAGCTGGCCGGCGCGGGTGCGGTTGACGAAGCCCAGCAGCTGGTAGATGAGGAACGCGATGATGAGGATGTCCAGCAGGTCTACCAGCTTGAAGGTCTGGAAGTTTGCTACGATAGAGTTCAGAGTCATGGGTCACATTCTCCCGTTCACACTGCTTCGATGAGGGCGACGGCGTGGGCCGCGATGCCCAGCCCCTCGCCGGTAAAGCCCAGATGCTCCTCGGTGGTGGCTTTGACGCTCACGGCGTCCACCGGCATCCCGAAAGCCTCGGCCAGCTTTGCCCGCATGGCCGGGATGTGGGGGGCCAGCTTCGGGCGCTGGCAGAGGATGGTGGCGTCGATGTTCTCGATACGCCAGCCGTGCTCGGTCATGATTTCTGCCACACGGCGGGCCAGCATGAGGCTGTCGGCCCCGGCGTACTCTTCCGCCGTATCGGGGAAGTGCTGGCCGATGTCGCCCAGCGCCGCTGCGCCCAGCACGGCGTCCATGACCGCGTGGGCCAGCACGTCGGCGTCTGAGTGGCCCAGCAGGCCCTTTTCATACGGCACTTCCACGCCGCCCAGGATGAGCTTGCGGCCCTCCACCAGACGGTGGACGTCGTAACCATGACCAATGCGCATTTTCTTTCCTCCGTTCTCGGTCCGGGGCAGGTCCTCCCGGGTGGTTATCTTGATGTTTGCGTAGTCGCCCTGTACCAGCTCCACCGGACGGCCCGTCAGCTCGAACAGGCTGCAGTCGTCGGTGACGAGGCGGGCGCTGGCCTCGTCCAGTTCATCCAGCGCCGCCAGATAGGCGGCCCGGTCGAAGCACTGGGGCGTCTGCACCGCATAAAGGGTGCTGCGGTCGGGGGTGTTCTCCACCATGCAGCCTTCCGGCACAGTCTTGCCGTTTCCGCCCTTCGCCTGCTTGATGGTGTCCTTCACCGGCACAGCCGGGGCGGCGGCACCGCAGCGGGCAGCGGCCGCTATCGTGTCGGCAATAACGCTCTGGCTCACGAAGGGCCGGGCCGCGTCGTGGACGGCCACCAGTCTGCCGTGGGCAGCGGCCACGCCGCTGCGGGCGCTCTCGGCGCGGGTCGAGCCACCCTTCACCAGCCGCACCGGCTTTTTGCAGCGGGCAACGGCCCGCTGGGCATTCTCACTGGACGCGCCGGTCACGATCACCAGCTCGTCCACCTCCGGACACTCGTCAAAGGCCCGGACGCTCCGCTCCAAAACGGTCTCACCGCCCAGATCGAAGCTCAGTTTATCAAATCCCATCCGGGTGGAAGAACCCGCCGCCACCAGGACTGCCGTTACACGATGTTCCAATTTCTTACACCTGCCCCATTTTATTCCTGCCCTGCGCCGCACTGCACAGAGCATATTATTATTCATTGAATATTATAGCGTATCCACCCACAAACTGCAACTGCCCGCGCCCATCAAAAATGCCCCCGTGCAGCACTTTTGGCGCTGTACGGGGGCATAAATTTTCTATGAAATTTCTGCGTTATGCGAGGATGGGCTCGATGGCAGCTGCCAGAGCATCCTTCTGAGCCTGAGCATCGGCCAGGTCCTTGCCCAGAGTGGTGAAGTAGGTCTTGATCTTCGGCTCAGTGCCGGAGGGACGGACGACCACGGTAGCGCCGTTGTCCAGAGAGTAGATAAGGACATTTGCGGCGGGCAGGCCGGTCTCTTCGGGCTTCTTGTAGTCGGTGACCTTGACCACCTTGTGGCCGGCCAGCTCGGTGAGGGGCTCGTCACGCAGCTTCTGCATGATGGAGGCCATTTTCTCCATGCCGGTCAGGCCGGGGAACTCGAAGCTGTCCACCTTGTTCAGGTAGCGGCCATATTCCTTGTAGATCTCTTCCAGACGCTCCTTGATGGAGGAACCGATGCTGCGGTAGTAAGCAGCCATCTCGCAGATGAGCATGGAGCCGATGATGGCATCCTTGTCACGGACATAAGGACCGGCCAGATAGCCGTAGCTCTCCTCGAAGCCGAAGATGAAGCGGTCCACTTCACCGGCAGCTTCCAGATTTGCGATCTGGTCGCCGATCCACTTGAAGCCGGTCAGCACGCTGCGCATCTCAACGCCGTAGTGGGCGGCGATGGCATCGGCCAGCGGGGTGGAGACGATGGACTTGACGGCGACAGGGTCCTTGGGCATGGTACCCTTCTCGATGCGGCCAGCGCAGATGTAATCCAGCAGCAAAGCGCCCATCTCGTTGCCGGAGACCAGCTCATAGCTGCCGTCCGGACACTTCATGGCGATACCCACGCGGTCAGCGTCGGGGTCGGTGGCCAGCATCAGGTCGGCGCCGGTCTTGGTGGCGAGGTCGAGGCCCAGCTTCAGAGCCTCGAAGATCTCAGGGTTGGGGTAGGAGCAGGTGGTGAAGTAGCCGTTGGGGTACTCCTGCTCCGGCACGATGGTGATGTCGGTGATGCCCATGTCGTTCAGAACGTGGGTGACCGGCACCAGACCAGAACCGTTCAGCGGGCTGTAGACCAGCTTCAGGCCGGCGGTCTTGCACAGGCCCGGGCGCACCTGACGTGCCTCAATGGCGGCGTAGAGGGCGTTCTTGCAGTCGTCGCCCACAAAGCGGATGAGGCCCTGCTCGACGCCTTCGGCAAAGGAGATGTACTTTGCGCCGGTCAGGACATCGGTCTTCTGGATCTCGTCATAGACGATGGCGGCGGCGTCATCGGTCATCTGGCAGCCGTCGGGGCCGTAGGCCTTGTAGCCGTTGTACTTGGCGGGGTTATGAGAAGCGGTGACCATGATGCCCGCATTGCACTCATAGTAACGGGTGGCAAAGCTCAGGGCCGGGACAGGCATCAGAGCATCATAAATGCGCACCTTGATGCCGTTTGCGGCCAGAACACCGGCGGCAGTCTTGGCAAAGACGTCGCTCTTCAGGCGGCTGTCATAGCTGATGGCCACGGTCTGATTGCCGCCCTGGGTCTTGACCCAGTTTGCCAGACCCTGGGTAGCCTGACGCACGACGTAGATGTTCATGCGGTTGGTGCCAGCACCCAGCACGCCGCGCAGGCCGGCGGTGCCGAACTTCAGTGCAACGGCAAAGCGGTCCTTGATCTCGTCGTCGTTTCCCTCGATCCTGGCCAGCTCCGGCTTCAGATCTGCGTCCTCCAGATCCGCTGCCAGCCAGCGCTTATACTCGTCCTGATACATATTGCACACCTTACCTTTGTAATTTTTGACCATAATGGACAAATTCATCCAAGTCTACTTATAATATAAGCTTTTATACGCTTTGTGTCAATTCAGGATTATGTACCAAGTTTTCCCCCTCAAAACCAGCAAATGCCACAAATCGCGCAGGCTTTCCGCTCTCCTGCTGCCCATTTGCAGCCGTGCAGGGCCAGTACACCTGCCCTGCGTCGTCCAGTACATCCAGCCAGTGGCCCAGCCCTACTCCATTTTCGCACAGATACCGCATCAGGGACATCAGCCGCCCGAAGTCGCCCACCGGGCAGATGACCTGCTCCGTGACACACTCTTCTCCCTGCTGCCGCCGCACTGCCAATACAACTCCCTCTTCCTCTACGCTTGCGCTGTAGTACAGCGTGTGTGCAATTTGAAAGCCTTCGATACTGGAATAGGGCCTGGTGTAACAGCAGTACTCTTTCGCAACCATAAGATTCTTCCTCCAATCGCAGATAGCCCGCGTTTCGTTGACATCTCACATGCCCTCTAATATAATAGATTCAAACAGAAAATTGTGTCGAACTTGGGCATCTGCGCCCTATCTTTACCATTTCTTAGTCAGTTCTTGGCCAACCATTTCATTTCTTTTGTCTATTATCTCAGAATAAATTTCGAAGCATCGTAAAAACCTATTGTCCCCTTTTATGGATGGTTTCTGCCGCCCCATCGGGCAGAAAGGAGCGCCCATGTACGCAGTCCTCAAGAGCTTCGGTCTCAAGGGCCTCAACGGCTTCCCCGTGGAAGTCGAGGCCGACATCTCGGGCGGGATGCCCGCCATCTCCATCGTCGGCCTGCCGGACTCCGCCGTCCGGGAGAGCGGCGACCGCGTCCACGCAGCCCTGAAAAATCTGGGCTTCAAGTGGCCTGACCGCCGCATCACCATCAACCTCGCTCCCGCCGACGTCCGCAAGACCGGCCCGGTGTATGACCTGCCCCTGCTGCTGGCGGTGCTGACCGCTTCCGGGCAGCTGGAGCCGCCGCCGAAGGACACGGCCTTTCTGGGGGAGCTGGCGCTGGACGGCAGTCTCCGCCCGGTGTCCGGCGTCCTGCCCATGGCGCTGGAGGCTGCCGCCGGCGGTGTGCGGGCGCTCTATGTCCCCGCCGAGAACGCTGCCGAAGCCGCTGAGGCCTGCGGAAGCGAAATGCAGGTCTACCCTGCAGCAACGGCCCGTCAGGTCGTGGACGCACTGCGGGGCATCCAGCCCATTTCTCCCACGGCTCCGGTTCCCTTCGACCCTGCCGATGCGTGGAGCCACATTCCCGATTTCGCTGACGTCTGCGGCCAGCCGCTGGCCCGCCGGGCGATGGTCATCGCGGCTGCGGGCGGACACAACGTCCTGCTCGTCGGTGCGCCCGGCACCGGCAAATCCATGCTGGCCCGCCGCCTGCCCGGCATCCTGCCGCCCCTGACCCGGGAAGAAGCCGTGGAGACGACGAAAATTTATTCCATCGCCGGGCAGATGCCCGCAGGCCGGGGCCTCGTGACGGCACGGCCTTTCCGCAGCCCCCACCACTCGGCCAGTTCGGCTGCGCTGGCGGGCGGCGGGGCGCAGTTCCGCCCCGGCGAGT
Source organism: Faecalibacterium sp. Marseille-P9590 (assembly GCF_017377665.1). NCBI lineage: Bacteria > Bacillati > Bacillota > Clostridia > Eubacteriales > Oscillospiraceae > Faecalibacterium > Faecalibacterium sp. Marseille-P9590. Next base: position 127,870 of record NZ_JAFREF010000002.1, on the reverse strand, counting down.
GCAGTCTGGCCAACTGCGGCGTCCTCTTCCTCGACGAACTGCCCGAGTTCTCCCGCGAGAGCCTCGAAGTGCTGCGCCAGCCCCTCGAGGACGGCTGCATCACGGTCAGCCGAGCCGCCGGAAGCGCCACTTATCCCAGCCGCTTCCAGCTCGTCGCCGCCATGAACCCCTGCAAATGCGGCTACTACGGCCACCCTACCCGGGCCTGCACCTGTTCGCCCAGCGCGGTGCGGCAGTATCGCAGCCGGGTGTCCGGCCCGCTGCTGGACCGCATCGACCTCTGCGTCGAGATGGACCCGGTGGCCTTCGATGAACTGCATGGCGCTGCCCCTTCCGAGAGCAGCGCCGAGCTGCGGAAACAGGTCCTTGCTGCCCGGGCCATCCAGGCCCAGCGGTACGCTGCTCCCGGCTACGAGGATGTGCGCTGCAACGCCCAGCTCACCGCCGGGCAGGTGCGGCGCATCTGCCGGATGACCCCCGCTGCTGAACAGCTCCTGCGGGCCTCCTACGAGACGCTGGGCCTTTCGGCCCGCGCCCACGACCGCATCCTCCGGGTGGCCCGCACCATTGCCGACCTCTCCGGCAAGCGCCTCCTCGACGAGGATTCGCTGCTCGAGGCTCTGCAATACCGTGCGCAGGAAAAGGTCGATCTGACGTTCTGATACAGACAAAAATCCCCCGGCTGGACCGGGGGATTTTTTGCGTTATAAAACTTTTAGAATCTTCTCCACGCATCGGGCAGGAAGAGCACCAGCATCGGGAAAATTTCCAGACGACCGGCCAGCATATCGAAGATGAGCACCAGCTTTGCAAAGTTGGAGTAGGCCCCGAAGTTCATCATGGGACCCACCTGATTGAGGCCGGGGCCGATGTTGTTCAGGGTGGCGGCGACGGAGGTGAAGTTCGTCACCATGTCAAAGCCGTCCAGACTGACAAGCATGAAACTCGCCGCAAAGATGAAGATGTAGGCCGCCAGAAAGACGTTGGTGGTGCGGATGGTCTCATGATTGACCAGCTTGCCGTCCATCCGGACAGGGGCCACCACCTGCGGGTGGAGGGCCTGCTTCAGCTCCTTGCCCAGCGTCTTGCCCAGCAGGAGGAAGCGGCTGACTTTGATGCCGCCGCCAGTGCTGCCCGCGCAGGCGCCCACGAACATCAACAGCACCAGCACCTCTTTTGCCAGCGTGGGCCAGAGGTCGAAATCACAGCTGGAAAAGCCGGTGGTGGTAATGATGGAGCCGACCTGGAAGGCCGCATGGCGCAGCGCCTCGCCGAAGGTGCCGTAGAGGCTGCGGATGTTCACCGTGATGACGGCCACCGCCGCCAGAATGATGGCGAAATAGGCGCGGACTTCCTCGCTGGACGCTGCGCGGCGGAACCGGCGCAGCAGCAGCAGGAAATACGCGTTGAAGTTGACGCCGAAGAGGATCATAAAGATGGTCACGACCCACTGGATGTAGGGCGAGAAGCTGGCAAAGCTGTCGTTCTTGAAGCCGAAGCCGCCAGTACCCGCCGTGCCAAAGGCCGTGAGCAGAGAGTTGAACACATTCATTCCGCCCGCCAGCAGGAAGCAGAACTCCACCACCGTGAGCGCGAAATAGATGCCGTACAGGATCTTGGCCGTAGACTGCACCTTCGGCACCAGCTTGTCCACCTGCGGGCCGGGGCTTTCCGCCTTCATCAGGTTGACGTGGGAGCCGCCGGTCAGGGGCAGCAGGGAGAGCAGGAACACCAGAACGCCCATGCCGCCGATCCAATGGGTGAAGCTGCGCCAGAACAGGATGCCGTTGGGCAGGCCCTCCACACCGGGCAGGATGCTGGCACCGGTGGTGGTGAAGCCCGAAACGGTCTCAAACATGGCGTCCACGGGATTCGGGATGCAGCCGGTGAGGACGAACGGCACTGCACCCATGATACTGATGGTGATCCAGCTCAGGGCGGTGGCCGCAAAGCCCTCCCGCATATAGAACACCTTGCTGCGGGGCTTGATGGTCCGCAGGGCAAAGCCCAGCGCCGCACTGATGGCCGCCGTCAGCAGGAACACGCCCATGACGGCCCACTCGGCGTAGATGAGGCTCGTCACCGCCGGGAGCAGCAGCAGTGTACCCTCTATCATCAGGATGTAGCCCAGCAGACGAAAGACGATCGCATAATTCATACGTCCTGTCCCCCGTTACTCTTCCACGATGTCCCGCAGGTCATGCAGGCCGTGTTCCAGCGTGACGACGATGACGTTGTCGCCCACCTGGATCTGGTCGCCGCCGCGGGGGATGAGGATATGGTCGCCGCGGGTGATGCAGCAGAGCAGCAGATTCTTTTTCAGATGCAGCTGGCTCAGCGGCACGCCGGTAGCCCGGCTCTCCTCATGGACAGTGAATTCCAGCGCTTCCACGCGGTCGTCGAGGATGCGGTAAAGGGTCTTGATGTTGTTGCCGGCCTCGTTCTGCAGGGCGCGGACGTACTGCACGATGTAGTCGCAGGTCATGTACTTGGGGTAGACGGTGCTGCCCAAATCGAGCCCGGCCAGAATATCGTCGAACTCGAGGCGGTTGATCTTCGTGACCAGCTTTCCCCTGGAGTGCTTTTTCGCAAACAGGGTCAGCAGCACGTTTTCTTCGTCGATGTTGGTCAGAGCCACGAAGGCTTCGGTGGATTCCAGACCTTCCGAGAGCAGGAAGTCGCGGTTGGAGCCGTCCTCGTTCAGTATCTGTGCCTCAGGCAGGGACTCGGCCAGAACATTGCAGCGGGCCGGGTCCCGCTCGACGATGCGGACGCGGACGTGATTTTCCAGCAGCTCCTGGCTCAGGTAATAGGCGATGGCGCCGCCGCCCACGATGAGGGCGTTGCGCACCGGCCGCACCGGCATATTGATACGCTGGAAAAACTCGTGGGCCTTCTCCTGCGTGGCGAGGAAGGTGACCTGGTCGCCGTTCTGCAGCACAAAGTTACCGTTGGGGATGATGACCCCACCGTTACGCTCCACCGCGCAGACCAGAATGTCGCTCTTGAGGCGGGTGGGGATCTCATGGATGGCCACGCCGTCCAGCCCCTGCTGCTCGGTCAGCGCAAACTTGATGAGCCGCACACGTCCGCCCGCGAAGGTATCGATCTTGCTTGCGCCCGGGAACCGCAGCAGGTGGGAAATTTCCTTTGCCGCTGCCATTTCGGGGTTGATGATGGCCGAGATGCCGATCTGCTTCTTGATAAAGTCCAGCTCATGGCTGTAAGACGGGTTGCGCACGCGGGCGATGGCGTGGCAGTGGCCCGCCTTTTTGGCGAACATGCAGCACAGCAGGTTCAGCTCGTCCGAGCCGGTGACTGCGATGAACACGTCCGCTTCCTCCACGCCTGCCTCGGACAGGGTGGTGATGGACGAGCCGTTGCCGAGAATGCTCATCACATCGTAGGACTCCCCGATATGCTCCACACGGGCCTTGTTCGTATCGATAACGGTCACGTTGTGACCCTCTTCACTGAGCTGCCGCGCCAGCGCTGTGCCGACTTTGCCGCCGCCCACCAAAACGATCTTCATAGAATAACCCTTTCTCTTCTCCTGCGCCGTCTGGGCGCTATTGAGTAGATTATACCACATCTCGGGCAAAACATCTACAAAATCAGCCCTTCTGTCGGCTTTATCCAACCACAAAGCGCAGTTTTGGTGGAAAAACGGCCCCGGAACACACAGATCCCGGGGCCGTTCTCAGCGATTCAGGTATTTCAGTACCGCTCCACGCCGTCCTTGGTGACGAGGGCGTAGACCAGCGGGGCTTCCTCGGGCTTTTCGGGGCCGTAGACGAGGCCGCTGCGGTACTCGGCGGCGGCAGCGTCGAACTTATCCGCCGCGCCGTAGAAGGTGGCGAGGCTCTCGCCCTTGTGGACGTAGTCGCCGCGCTTCTTGTGGAGGGTGATGCCGGCGGCGAAGTCCAGCGGGTCGCCCTTCTTCTGACGGCCTGCGCCCAGCAGAACGCTGGCAGAGCCGATCTTCTCGGCGTCGTTGGCGACGATGTAGCCGTCCTCTTCGGCCAGCAGCTCATAGCTGGCGGCGGGCTTCTCGAAGAGGCTGTAGTCGTCCAGAACGCGGGTATCGCCGCCCTGAGCTGCGAACATCTCCTTGCACTTTGCAAAGGCAGAGCCGTCTGCGATAACTGCTTCGGCCATGGCGCGGCACTCGGCGGGAGACCCCTTATCGGCCAGCACCAGCATATTCGCAGCCAGCTGCAGGCACACCTCGGTCAGGTCGGCGGGGCCGTGGCCCTTGAGCACGTCCATACTCTCCATGACCTCGAGGCTGTTGCCAATGTTGTGGCCCAGCGGGGTGTCCATATCAGTGATCATAGCAGCGACGCGGCGGCCATGATGGGTGCCGATGGAGACCATCAGCTTGGCCAGCTCGATGCTCTGCTCCACGGTTTTCATGAAAGCACCGGTGCCGGTGGTGACATCCAGCAGGATAGCGTCCGAGCCAGAGGCCAGCTTCTTGGACATGATGCTGGACGCGATGAGGGGGATGCAGCTGACGGTTGCGGTGACGTCGCGGAGGGCGTACATCTTCTTATCTGCCACGGCGATGCCCTCGCTCTGGCCGATGACCGACAGGCCGATCTTGTTCACCTGTGCAAAGAACTCGTCCTGCGAGAGGGCGGTCTTTGTGCCGGGGACGCTCTCCATCTTGTCGATGGTGCCGCCGGTGTGGCCGAGGCCGCGGCCGCTCATCTTGGCGATTTTGACGCCGCAGGCCGCCACGATGGGCGCGATGACCAGCGTGGTCTTGTCGCCCACGCCGCCGGTGGAGTGCTTGTCCACCTTGATGCCCGGGATGGGCGAAAGGTCCACCATGACGCCGCTGTGGGCCATGACATCGGTCAGCTCAGCAGTCTCCTCGTCGGTCATGCCGCGCAGGTAGACAGCCATCATCCAGGCCGCCATCTGGTAATCAGCCACCTCTCCGCTGACGAAGCCGTTGACGATGGCTTCCAACTCCTCGCGGCTGTGGGTGCCGCCGTCCCGCTTCTTGGCGATCAAATCGTAAATGCGCATAAGGTCACGCTCCTAAATAATATTCTCCGCCGACAGCCCGGGCCGCGCTGCCCCGCCTCCGGCAATCGTATGACATTGTAATTCAAGTATAGCAAATTTCCCCGCAAAAGCAAGCGTTGTTTTGTGGAATCTGTTGAAAAAGAAGCAAAAAAGGGCGCAGCCGCCCGGAAAAGCAGCTGCGCCCGGAAAATACGCTCGAATCAGCGAGAACCCTTGTCGTAGGGGATACCCTCGGCCTTGGGGGCCATGCTGTTCTTGGAGGTGAAGGCCAGAATGACCATGGATGCCACGAAGGGCATCATGTTGTAGATGTTGCTGGACCAGTGGAGCTGTGCGAGGAAGGTGGAGTCGGCGATGTTGGCCAGACTCTTGAACACGGCAAAGAACATGGCTGCGCCGCAGATGTTGAAGGGCTTCCACTGACCGAAGATCATAACGGCCATGGCAAGGAAGCCTGCACCGGCCACGCCGACCTCGAAGTTCCAGGTCTGGACGGGAGGCACGATATAGGCCAGACCGCCGATAGCACCCAGAGCGCCCGAGATGACGACACCGGCATAACGCATCTTGTAGACGTTGATGCCCACAGAGTCCGCAGCCTGAGGATGCTCGCCGCAGGCGCGCAGACGCAGGCCGAAGCGGGTCTTGTACAGCACGATGTAGCTGATGATGAGCAGTGCGATGCCCAGCGGGACAAAGATGCTCAGCTCCAGGCCGCCGATGCTGAACAGGAAAGGCTTGTTGGAGTAGTTCAGCTTGGCGCTGCCGCTGTCGCTGAAGTTCTTGGAGATGACCACAGCCACCGCCGTCGCCAGCAGGTTCAGGGCCGTGCCGCCGATGGTCTGGTCCGCTTTCAGGTTGATGGACGCGAAGGCCAGCAGCAGGCTGTAGACCATGCCGGCGATAGCCGCCGCCAGCACCGCGATGATCACGGTGGCGAAAGCCGGCAGGCTCTCGGGCAGCATGGTGAGGGTGAGGACACCCGCCACACCGCCGATGACCATGATGCCTTCCAGTGCGATGTTGATGATGCCGGAGTGCTCACTGAACATACCGCCCAGAGCGACCAGCATCAGCACGATGCCATACAGCAGAGTATACTTGATGAGAAGCAGCATATCACTTGCCCTCCTTCTTGGTTTCGGTCTTAGCAGGGGCAGGCTCTGCATTCACGTTGGTCTTGTCCGCATTCTTGAACAGCATGGAGTGGATCTTGCCACGGAACAGCATGGAGAATGCGCACAGGTAGATGATGATACCGCTGATCAGGTCGGAGATCTCGGTGGGGTAATACTTGGTGGACAGGAAAGAGCCGCCGACCGAGATGTGGGAGATGAAGATAGCGGAGAAGATGGTGCCGATGGGGTTGGAGCTTGCCAGCAGGGCCACAGAGATGCCGTTGAAGCCCATGGCCGGCAGGCTGGTGGAGTTCAGCGGGTTCCACTGAGAGACGTTGGACAGGTAGTAGAGGCCGGCACCGAAGCCTGCCAGAGCGCCTGCAATGGCCATGGAGAGGATGATGTTCTTCTTCTCGTTGATGCCGGCGTAGCGGGCGGCGCTCTTGTTCAGGCCGACGGCCTTCAGCTCATAGCCAAAGGTGGTCTTGTTCAGGATGACCCAGATCAGAATGGCGACTGCCGCAGCGAGGAAGATCGCAATGGTGGTGCTGTTGGTCTGGAACATCTTGTTCAGGCCGAAGTCCGGGATGATGGACTGGGCGTACTCAGCGTTCTTGCTCAGGTTCCGGGTACGGGTGTTGCGCACGTCGTACATGGGGCCGGTGCCGTTCTGGTAGATAAGCTCATTGACCAGATACAAACCGATCCAGTTGAACATAATAGAGGTGATGACCTCGTTGATGTTGAAGTAAGCCTTAAAGAAGCCGGGGATAGCGCCCCAGATGCCGCCGAGGATGGTGGCGACGATCAGGCAGACATACCAGGGCATCTTGAGCATGATGGCACAGTAGAGTGCGCCGTAAGCGCCCAGCGTGTACTGACCGGCAGCACCGATGTTGAACAGGCCGGTCTTGAAGGCGAAGGCCACGGACAGACCGGTCATAATGAGGGGTGCTGCGTTGGCCAGCTCCTTGCCGACGCCGTAGGGGGCGTCATGGAAGCCGCCCTTAACGATGCGGACAAAGCCGTCGCCCCATGCGTGTGCCGGGTTGATGGCCAGCAGCACGAGGAAGCCCACAGCCATGCCGATGACGATGCACAGCAGCGCGGCCAGCACACTGGTGATGGAGCTGTTGAGGTTGCTGTGGGAAAGTTTTTTCTTGTTCATTTATTTGCTCTCCTTTCCCTGCTTGCGTGCGCCGGCCATGTAGAGGCCCAGCTCCTGCACAGTGGTGGTCTTGGGGTCGAACTCGCCCACGATCTCGCCCTCGTACATGACGAGGATGCGGTCGGACAGGTTCATGACCTCATCCAGCTCGAGGCTGACCAGCAGGACAGCTTTGCCCTTGTCGCGCTCGGCGACGATCTGGCGGTGGATGTATTCGATAGCGCCGACATCCAGGCCGCGGGTGGGCTGAACAGCCACCAGCAGCTTGGGGTCTTTGTCGATCTCACGGGCGATGATTGCCTTCTGCTGGTTGCCGCCGGACATGCTACGCACGATGGTGGAGCTGCCCTGACCGCTGCGGACGTCGTACTGAGCGATCAGCTTATCGGAGTACTCGCGGACTTTATCGGACTGGATGAAGCCGCCCTTCTGGAACTCGGGCTGCCAGTAGCGCTGGAGCACCATGTTGTTCTCGAGGCTGTAATCCAGCACCAGACCGTGCTTGTGGCGGTCTTCGGGGATGTGGCTCATGCCGTCCTTCGAGCGCTGGCGGATGCTCTCGCGGGTGATGTCCTTGCCGTCCAGCGTGATCTTGCCGCCCGACAGTTTTTCGAGACCGGTGAGTCCATAGACGAGCTCGGTCTGGCCGTTGCCCTCGATGCCCGCCAGACAGACGATCTCGCCTGCGTGGACCTGGAAGGTGACGTCCTTGACGGAGTCCTTCTTGCGCTGGTCGTTGTGGATGGTGACACCCTCCACGTCCAGCACGACATCGCCCGGGTGAGCGGGCTTTTTATCGACCTGAAGCTGGACGTCACGGCCGACCATCATGCGGGAAAGCTCTTCCTTGGTGGTGTCCTTGATGTCCACGGTACCCATATACTTGCCCTTGCGCAGGACGGTGCAGCGGTCGGCGACCGCCATGATCTCGTTGAGCTTGTGGGTAATAAAGAGGATGGACTTGCCCTCCTTCTTGAACCCGCGCATGATCTCCATCAGCTCGTCGATCTCCTGCGGGGTCAGCACAGCGGTGGGTTCGTCGAAGATGAGGATCTCATTGTCGCGGTAGAGCATCTTCAAAATCTCCACGCGCTGCTGCATACCCACCGAAATATCACTGATGAGCGCATCGGGGTCAACACGCAGACCGTACTTCTCGCTCAGCGCCACGACCTTCTTGCGGGCCTCGGCTTTCTGCAAAAAGCCCAGCTTGTTGGGCTCCACACCCAGAATGATGTTGTCCAGCACGCTGAAGCACTCCACCAGCTTGAAGTGCTGGTGGACCATGCCGATGCCCAGTGCATTTGCATCGTTGGGGTTGCGGATGGCGACCTCCTTGCCGTTTTTGAGGATCTTACCCTCCTCCGGCTGATACAGGCCGAACAGCACGCTCATCAGGGTGCTTTTGCCTGCGCCGTTCTCGCCCAACAGGGCATGGACCTCACCTTTGCGCAGCTGCAGGGTAATGTCGTCGTTTGCCTTGATGCCCGGGAACTCCTTGGTGATATGGAGCATCTCGATCACAAAATCCTCTGCCAATCTGCTCACTCTCCTTTCGTGTCCAAACGACACTTATACTATTGTAATGCCCATTATACCGTATTTTTGCTGTTTTGCACACTTCTTTTTGAAAATTTAGTGTTTTGCTGTATCACAAGTATTACTTTTGTACATTTCGACGAACATCCCTTCCTCGTCTTGAAAAAGCATACAAAAAAGGCGGGACGCCCTTTGCAAAGCGTCCCGCCCGGGAAGTTTCTGATTACTGGATGTAGTTGACGGTGGTGAACTCGCTGACGGTGGGCTTGGTGCTATCGTCAGAGCTGTTGTCCACAGTGATCTCGCCGCTCTTGATCTTCTCCTTCAGAGCCTCGTACTCGTCGGTGGTGAAGGTCTCGAAGTTCCAGCTGTCAGCATCGGTGGGCAGACCGACGTAGTCGCCGTCCTCCAGACCGAAGTTGCCGTTGGAAGCAGCGATGTCGCCCCAATCGCCTGCATCGATGTCGGACAGAGCGGTGTTGACAGCCTCGGTCAGGCCCTTCATAGCGGAGGTGATGAAGGGGTTGTAAGCGAAGGAGCCGTCTGCCACGCCGTTGACACCGATGTAGTTCTGGTCAACGTCAACGCCGACGACATAGCCGTTGCTCTTCAGAGCAGCCTCAACAGCAGAGGTGTAGATGCCGCCGCAGGCGAAGACGACCTGCGTGCCGTTGGAGTACCAGCCCTCCATACGGGAGGTGATGTTTGCATCGCCGTAGAACTGGCCGCCGTAGAAGTAGTTGATGTCGATGTTGGTGCCCAGCTCCTGAGCAGCAGCGTCAGCGCCCTGCACATAGCCGTAGCCGTAACGGATGACAGCGGGGACAGCCATGCCGCCGAGGAAGCCCAGCTTGGTCTTGCCGTCCTTAACGACAGCGTAGCCAGCCATATAACCTGCCTGCTCCTCCTTGAAGGTGATGCAGTAGCAGTTTGCGGGGATGGCGTCGGTGCCGATGTCGCCCTGGGTGACATCGATAGCGATGAACTTGACATCGGGGTACTGGTCAGCAGCCCATGCCAGAGAAGCGCCGTACAGGTAGCCGACGCAGACGATGACGTCAGCGCCGTCGTTGACAGCCTGACGGATCATGGTCTCGCGGTCCTCATCGGAAGCGTCAGCCTCGGGGATGTAGTACTGGCAGTCATCGCCCATGTAGCCGGAAACAGCGGTCCAGCAGGCCTGGTTGAAGCTCTCATCGTCGATGGTGCCGGTGTCGCAGGTCAGAGCGACCTTCACGATCTTCTCGCCGCCCTCAGAGGTGGAAGCGGCTGCGCTGGTGGAGGCAGCTGCAGAGGAAGCAGTGGAAGAAGAAGAAGAACCGCCGCAGGCAGTCAGAGCAGCAGCAGCAGCAGCGGCGCCAGCCACTGCCAGGAAGTTACGACGAGAAATCATCATAATGAAAACTCTCCTTTTATTTTAATATAATCGCGTTTTGTTGACGAAATGTGCGCACTTGCACATTTACTGGCTCAAGTATAGCGGGAAGAAGGGACAGATGCAAGCCTTTTCCGATTACAAAACATTTACAAATATTTTATCAAAATTGTATAAAAACCATACTTATCCCGGAAAATCCGCTCCACCCGGCATTTTTCGCGCAGCTGTGTTCAATCTTCCACGGCCTTGTTGCCTGCCACATTGGAGGGACCGAAGCCGAAGGGCAGCAGCTCGTCCATGCTGCGCTCGATGAAATCGTCCGGGCTTTTTGCCATGATGACATTCAGCTCCGGGCCGCCGAATTCGAACAGCGCCTGACGGCAGACGCCGCAGGGCGAGGTGATCTGCTTGTTGACTTCGCCCCGGCGCGCACCCACCACGGCGATGTCGGTGAACCTGGTCACGCCCTCGGCCACAGCCTTGAACAGGGCCGTCCGCTCGGCGCAGCTGGTGGGGGTAAAGGCGGCGTTCTCCACATTGCAGCCGGTGAAGATGCGGCCATCCTCGGCGCGCAGGGCAGCGCCCACCATAAAGTCGCTGTAAGGCGCGTAAGCCCTCTCCCTGGCCGCAAGGGCCATCCGGATGAGCTCCTGCTTTTCTTCCAGAGTCAGTTTTGTCATGGTCGGTTCTCCTTTTTGCAATTTGTAGATATGGCGTTCTTCGTCCTGTGGGACGAAGCTGTTTTTGTTGATCCAAGTATAAATCATTCTTTTCAGAAGTGCAAGCAAAGCCGCCGCCTCTGCGTCGAAAAAGAGAGCCGCTGCAACCACAGCGGCCCTCTTTGATCCAAAAAACTCTTAGTACTCCGCGCCCAGTGCGACCTTCATCATATCGGTGAAGCTCTTCTGGCGCTGCTCTGCGGTGGTGATCTCCGGGGAGACAAAGCTGTCGGAGATGGTCAGCAGGCAGGCAGCGTTCTTGCCCAGCACCTCGGCGTTGGCGAACAGAGCAAAGCTCTCCATCTCCACGCAGAGGCAGCCGCGCTCGTCGCGCAGCAGCTCCCAGTAGGTGGGCTTTGCGTCGGAAGGCTGACGGTAGAAAACGTCGGAGGAGTGGATGTTGCCCTCGATGAGCTTGATGCCCTGCTTCTTGGCGGAGGCGCGCAGCTTATCATTCAGAGTCTCGCTGGGGAAGGTGATGTCGTGGTCGTTGCCGCTCTGGACGCGGGCATAGTTGGACTCACTGACCGCACCGGTAGCCAGCACGGTGTCGAACAGCTTGGCGTCGGCAGTGTAGCTGCCGGCGGAGCCGATGCGGATGATGTTGTCCACATCGTAGAACTTGAACAGCTCATAGGAATAGATGCCGATGGAGGGCATACCCATGCCGCTGCCCATCACGCTGATGGGGCGGCCCTCATAGGTGCCGGTAAAGCCCAGCATCCCGCGGACATCCGTCACCTGACAGACATCCTTCAGGAAGGTGTCAGCAATGAACTTTGCGCGCAGGGGGTCGCCCGGCATCAGGACAGTCTTTGCGAAATCGCCCTTTTCGGCGCTGATGTGAGGAGTAGCCATAATAATTATCTCCTTTTTATGAATTTTATCTAGGCAGCGGAGCCCGCCGCCTTGCGTTACCCAAAAGCTTTTTTCATTCCGCTGAATGTCAGCCGACATGCCAAAGCCTCCCCTTTTTAGGGGAGGTGGCGCGCCGCAGGCGTGACGGAGAGGTTTATTTCTTCCCCGGGAATACGTTCTGTGGGGGAATGTACGAACCATTGAGACGTATCTCGAAGTGGCAGTGGTTGCCGGTGGAACGGCCCGTGCTGCCCAGATAGCCGATGAGCTGGCCCTGCCGGACGGTCTGGCCCGCACTGACGGTCAGGGACAGGCAGTGCGCATACACAGAGCTGTATCCACCGCCGTGGTTGATGATGACCGAGTAGCCATAGCCCGTACCTGCACCGGCCTTGTTGTAACCCGCCTTGGTGACGGTGCCGCCTGCGGAGGCGTAGATGGGCGTACCGGCCGGGGCGCAGATGTCCACGCCCTTGTGGCGTCCGCCGTACCAGCGTGAGCAGTAGCGGTAGTTCGGCACAGGCCAGATGAACTGGCCGCTGCCGGTGATGTACTTGGTGCTGGAAGTCACCTTCTTGGTGCCTTCGACCACCTTCTTGTTCACCGGCTCCTTGATGACCTCGGTGGAAAGCACGCTCTGGTCCACAAGGATATTTTTGGTGTCGTAGACGTTCTGGAGGGTCACACGGCGCAGACCGTTCTCGCCCTCCTGAAGCACCTTGGTGGTTCCCTTCGTATATTCGTTGGATTTTGTCGTCTCCGTGGAAAATGCGATTTCTTCCTCACGGGTCTCGATGCGGGTGATGCGCACCTCAAGGCCAGCCTCTTCTTTGGTGATGACGAGGTGGTCGCCCTCAAGGATGCTGGACGTCTCGCTCAGCGGCTCACCCTTGAACGCCGGGTTGAGGGCGCACAGCTCACGGAAGGTCAGGTCATTGTTATGTGCGATGGACCAGAGGGTGTCGCCCGCCTTGACGGTGTAGACCTTCTGGGCCTGCTTCACGCCCACCAGCTCCTGTCGGACGGTCTCAAAATCCTGCAAGCCTTCCTTGAAGTAGAGGCCGTCTTCCAGCGTGACCTGCTTGTTGAAGCCCACGCTCACATTGGGGTCGTCCTCTTCTTCCTCGTAGGGGTCGAGCATGGCGGCGAGGTAATCCCGCAGCGCGTTGCCGTCGCTGCACACCGCCGTCAACTCGCCGTCCAGATAAAGAGCCGTGCCTTCGCTGATCTGGTCGCCGGCGCTCTGGATGATGGCGTTTGCCATCTCGTTTTCGTCCATCATGTGGTGGGCGATGGCGAGGGTGTAGCTCGGCTCGATGGTCCACTCGGTCTTGTCGGTGCCGGCGTAGCTGATACGCTCCATCACGTCCTCGCGGGCCGTGTTGAAGACGTCCTCATTCGCCACATAGCCCACCGTTTCGCCGTTGACCTGGACGGCCAGCGCATAAGGCTGGTGGATGACATATTGGAACACTGCTGCGCCCAGCGCCAGTGCGCAGATGGGCAGGGCATACATCGCCATGCGGGGCAGCAGACTGAGGTTGCGGCGAACGCCGTTTTTGAAGTAGTGGACGCTGGCCTCAAATGCTGCCCCGAAGCCCTGCTCCCTGCGGATGCGGTGGGCATGGATGAGAAGGGACACGATGCCCTTTGCAAACAGCACGATGGGGCCAAACAGGTCTTTGGCCACCTGTGCTGCGCCGGGGAACGCCGTCTCCGCCAGAGCCTTTGCAAAGCGGCGGATGCCTCCAGCAACCCAGAGAGCGGCGTACTTGACGGCACGCCCCACCCGCACGGCAGCATACTCCGCGCCAAAGCCCAGTGCATAGAGCACTGCGCCAACGCGCAATACCAGCTTCGACGAGCGCAGCTTCCGGGAGGCATTGTCCAGCCGATGTCTGCGGCGGCGATACCGCCGGTGGCGGCGCAGCAGATGGACGCACTGGAGCTGCGCCCAAAGCGAGCGCAGCTTTGTGCGGAAGCCGGTGTGCCGCGGCGCACCGGCTGGCTCGTCCTGCCGCGTTTCAGTTGTTTTATCTTCCAGCAAAAAGGATGCTCCTTCCTGTATTTTCAGGAGATTCTGATTTGTCTCTTTTCTCTGTTATCGACATGCTGCCGCATCAGGACAGCTTTTTTGACAAGAATAACTCTATTTATTATACACCCTGCCAGCGCCGAAACAAGCATTGACACAAAATTTGGGCTTAGCTTTCACTTACTTTTCACGAAATACACAAATTTAGACAAAAAGCTTTGTCATATCCTCCGGCAGCGGGCTTTCCACTGTCACCGGCCTCAGGGTCGTCTCGTCCACCGGTACTTCGATGCCGATGCCGTCCGGCATCCGCTCGCAGCGCGGCACCCAGAACGTCTGTTTTGCGCAGTGGAGCGCCTGCCGCCCGATGCGCGCCCGGCTCCCGCCGTAGAGGTCATCTCCGGCCAGCGGGTGGCCGATGGATGCAAAATGTACCCGTATCTGGTGGGTCCGGCCCGTCACCGGGACGCAGGCCGCGAGGCTCAGGCCGTTTTGGGCTTTCAATATGGTATATTCCGTCCGGCTGGGTTTGCCATCGGGGGTGACGCACCGCCCGATGATACTCTCCCCCTGCCGCCCGATGGGGGCGTCGATGACGCCCGGCCCGAGGGGAAGTTCTCCTTCTGCAACGGCGTAGTAGAGCTTTTCCACCCGCTGAGCCAGCAGCGGGGCGGCGTAGCCATTCTGGGCCGCCAGCACGAGGCCGCTGGTGTCCTTGTCGATGCGGTTCACCGGGCGGAAGACGGGGCTTCTACCCTGACGCAGCGCCCAGGCGGCATAGCCGTTCGCCAGCGTATCCAGCGGGTAATTCAGGGTTGGATGCACTGCGAGATGGGGCGGCTTTTCCACCACGAGGGCAAAAGCGTCCTCGTAGACCACATCCACCGGGATGTCGTTCTGCGGCACAACGCTCTCCCCCTCCGGCGGCAGTTCAAAGGAGATGACCTGCCCGGCCTCCACCCGGCGGTTGGCCAGGATGGGGGCACCGTCGGCAAAAAAGCCGTTGCCCCGGAATTTCACGGCCCGGGACAGGTCGGTGGAGACACTGCACTTGCGCAGAAAACCACGCAGCAGCATCCCATCCGCCTCGGGCGGGACTTTGAAATAAAGCTTCATCTTCCCACCTCCAGCGCGGGCAACATATAAGATAAGTATAGCAAAATTCTCTTTCTCTTGCAAATCTTGTTTTTTTATGGTATCATGAGGAGCGGAAAACGAGTGGAACATACGGCGGCGGGGCGGCTTTGACCGCTCTGAGGAAAGTCCGGGCCTCACAGAGCACGGTAACTGCTAACGGCAGCCGAGGGTGACCTCAGGGAAAGTGCAACAGAAAGGAAACCGCCGCAGCAATGCGGTAAGGATGAAAGGGCGAGGTAAGAGCTCACCAGCGCATGGGTGACTATGCGGCTTTGTAAACCCTACCGGAAGCAACGCCTATATGGGACGTACAGCGCTGCTCGCGTGTCCCGAAGGCGGCACGAACCTGTCAGCAATGGCAGGTCTAGACAGATCGTCGTTTAATACAGAACCCGGCTTACGGTCTATCTCGTTTTCCATCTTTTGTTTTCAGCGCTGTCTGCGGTGTGCAGGCAGCGTTTTTTGTTTCTTTAACCACACTGTCACTTTTCGTTTGGGCCGGTTTGTGGTATACTGAACAAAACCCCGCAGAGCACGTCTCCGCCGGGACCTTAATTCAATAGACAGGATGTGAAATCCTCCGATGAAAGATGGTTTTTTGAAAGCAGCTGCCCTCTCGCCCTCACTGCGGGTGGCCGACTGCAACTATAACGCTTCCCAAATCGTATCTCAGTTACAGGACGCTGCCGCCCGCGGCGTCAGGCTGGCGGTGTTCCCCGAGTTCTGCCTCACCGGCTACACCTGCGGCGATCTGTTCTTGCAGCGCACGTTGCAGCAGGGCGCGCTGGACGCCCTGCAGACCGTGCTGGACGCCAGCCGGGAGCTGGATGTCGTGGTCCTCGTGGGCCTGCCGCTGCTGGTGCGTGGCAAGCTGTACAACTGCGCCGCCGTCCTCTGCGGCGGGCGTCTGCTGGGCCTTGTCCCCAAGACCTACCTGCCCAACTACGGCGAGTTCTACGAAAAGCGCCAGTTCACCCCGGGCAGCACTGAGGTAGAGACGGTAACAGTCTGCGGGCAGGAGGTGCCTTTCGGTACGTCCCTGCTCTTCCGCTGCCGCCAGATGCCCAGCTTCGTTCTGGGCGTGGAGATCTGCGAAGACCTGTGGAGCGCTCTGCCCCCCTCCACCTTCCACACGCTGGCCGGTGCCACCGTCATTGCGAACCTTTCGGCCAGCGATGAGACGGTCGGCAAGGCCGAGTACCGCCGGGCGCTGGTGTCGAACCAGTCCGCCCGCCTGCTCTGCGGCTACCTGTACGCTTCTGCCGGCCACGGCGAGAGCACCCAGGACATGGTCTTCGCCGGCCACGACCTCATCGCCGAGAACGGCGCCCTCCTCGCCGAGACGTCTCCCTTCGAGGGCGGCTGGGCTGAGACGGAGCTGGACTGCCAGCGGATGGAGTCGGAGCGGGCGCGCAACACCAGCTTCGAGCCCAGCTCTGAGGGGTATCTGACCGTCGATTTCGACCTTGCCCTCACCGAGACAAAGCTCTCCCGCTGGGTAGACCCCACGCCTTTCATCCCCCACGACGAGCGCCGCCGGGCCGAGCGCTGTGAGTTGATCTTGAAAATGCAGGCCGACGGCCTCGCCAAGCGCCTCGAGCATGCCCACGCCAAGACGGCGGTCATCGGCATCTCGGGCGGTCTGGACAGCTGCCTCGCTCTGCTGGTGGCCGTCCGCGCCATGAAACAGCTGGGCCGCTCCACCAGCGATGTGCTGGCCGTGACCATGCCCTGCTTCGGCACCACCCACCGCACCCGCAGCAATGCAGAGATCTTATGCGACGAGCTGGCCGTCAGCTTTACCGAGATCGACATCGCCAACACCGTCCACAGCCACTTCAAGGACATCGGCCAGGACGAGAGAGTGCTGGACGTCACCTTCGAGAACGGACAGGCTCGTGTACGCACCCTCGAGCTGATGGACACTGCCAACCGCACCGGCGGCCTCGTTGTCGGCACCGGCGACCTCTCCGAGCTGGCGCTGGGCTGGGCCACCTACAACGGCGACCACATGAGCATGTACGGCGTCAACGCCGGTGTCCCCAAGACGCTGGTGCGTCACCTCGTCCAGTATGAGGCCGACATTGCCGCCTCCGCCGAGCTGCGCCGGGTGCTGCTGGACATCCTCGACACCCCCGTCTCCCCGGAGCTGCTGCCCGCCAAGGACGGCGAGATCTCTCAGAAGACGGAAGACCTCGTGGGTCCCTATGAGCTGCACGACTTCTACCTTTATTATGTTCTCCGCTTCGGCTTCGGCCCGTCGAAGATATTCCGGCTGGCGAAAGCGGCCTTCGCAGGCCGGGCCGAGTACCCGGACGAAGTGCTCTACAAGTGGCTGCGCAACTTCTACTGGCGGTTCTTCGCCCAGCAGTTCAAACGCAGCTGCCTGCCCGACGGTCCCAAGGTGGGCAGCGTCACCCTCTCGCCCCGGGGCGACTGGCGGATGCCCAGCGACGCAGCCGCCGCGCTCTGGCTGGCCGAGCTGGAACAGATCCCGCTCAAAGGATAATTTTTTATGAAACAACACAAAAAACTGCTGATAAATCTGGTCTTTGCCGCCGTCATTCTGGCTGCAGCCGCCGTGCTGCTGCTGGTGCGGAAAGCAAACCAGACCGGTGCGCCTCTCTGCGCAGAGCTCATCTACGGCGACAGTAACACCAGGCTGACCTTTCCCCTCGAAAAAGACGCCGATTACGATGTGGACACCGGCTATCTCACCGTCCACATCAAGATCCAGGACGGCGCGGCCCGCTTTGTAGATTCGCCCTGCCCTGACCACATCTGCGAGTCCTTCGGCTGGCTCAGCGAGGAAGACCAGACGGCCACCTGCCTGCCCGCCCGGGCTGTGCTGAGCATCATCCCCACCACATGATGGCATACACATCCAAAGGAGTGAACGCCTATGTTTGACGAAAACAAGCATACCCATCCCCAGAATAACGACGAAGGCCCCCGGCACATCCACCGGGGCATCAAGCGCAGCGAGCCCGACGAAGTGGAGGTAGACAGCGCCGATTTCTTCTCGCCGGAGCCTCCCCGCCCCAAAGCACCGCCGAAACCGGCACCGACGCCTCCGTCTGAGCCGCCGAAACCTCCGGTGCCGCCCCGCAGACAGTGGGAGCCGCTGCACCCCAGCGAGCCCGCCCCCGCTGACGACAAACTTCCGAAAGGAGGAATGGTCTTGCTGGTACTGCAGGCCATCCTGAGCCTTGCCGCGCTGGTGCAGCTCTGGCGCACCCAGATGCTGCCGGTGCTCTACCTCGTTATCATCACTGCGCTTCTGGTGCTGCTCTGGCTGCTGGTGCGCAAGTGCCTCGCCTCCCGCAGCGGTGCCGTCGTGGCCCGGGTGCTGTCCGTCCTGCTCTGCGCCGCGCTGGCCGTGGGCTGTGTCTGGGCGCAGCAGGGTCTGACCGCACTGGACAGCATGACTTCCGGCCTGCTCACCGGCGCAGAGGCGAATAAGATCACGAAAGAGCCGTTCGTCGTCTACCTCAGCGGTGTAGACAACCGCGGCGAGCTGACCGAAAAAGCCCGCAGCGACGTGAACATCCTCGCTGTGGTCAACCCCACCACCAAGCAGGCGGCCCTCATCAACACCCCGCGCGACTACTATGTTGACCTCGCAGGCACCGACAGCAAGGACAAGCTGACCCACGCCGGCCTCTACGGCGTCGAGACCAGCATGGCCACGCTGGGCAACCTTTACGGCGTGAATGTGGAGCACTACCTCCGCATCAACTTTGCGGGCTTCATCAACATCATCGACGCCATCGGCGGCGTGGACGTCTACTCCGACCAGGCCTTCACCTCGGTGGGCAGCCCCGGCTACTACGACCCCACCACCTTCGCCGAGGGCTGGAACCATCTGGACGGCAAGTCCGCTCTGGCTTTTGCCCGTGAGCGCCACGCCTTCAAGACCGGCGACATCCAGCGCGGCATCAACCAGATGAAAGTCATCGACGCGATGGTCAACAAGCTCAAGTCTCCCGCCCTGCTCATGGGCTTCTCCAAGCTGATGGACGCCGCCGCCGACTGCTTCGTCACCAGCCTCTCGCAGGAACAGATCTCTGCGCTGGTCCGGATGCAGCTGGGCGACCTTGCCAACTGGGACATCCAGAGCTACACCGTCACCGGCTCGGGCGCGAAGAGCACCAAGTGCTACTCCGCCAAGGGCCAGAGCCTCTACGTCATGAAGCCGGATGAGAACTCGGTCAACGAAGCCAAGGCCCTCATCGCAGCGGTTCTGGGCGGCGAGGACAAGCTCACCAGCACCAGCCAGACCCCCGAGAAGACCGATGTCTTCACGCCGACCGCCGACCCCAACGCCGGTGCATCCATCCCGGAGGAATCTCCCGACAGCGTTATCGCAGAAGAGCCCGCCGAGAGCGAAGTCCCGGCGGAAGAGGCCCCCGCTGACAGCCAGCCCACCGAGGGTGACGCCTCCGGTGAGCCCAGCGCTTCCACCGAGGTTCCTGCAGACGGCAGCGAAGAAGCCCCGGCAGACTCCACCGAGTCGCCGTCCTTCAGTATGCCGACTCAGGAGCAGGTGGAGCAGGCGGCTTCCTCCCTGCATCAGGCCGCTTCCACCGTGCTGGACGCCCTGTTCGGCTCCGGCAGCGGCGACGCTTCCAGCGCTGAAAATGATGCAGCGTAAATAGAATTGCAAAAGAAAAAGGACTGCTCACGCAGTCCTTTTTCTTTTGCCTGTTTAAGCTAAAATGTCGCTCAGCACGCTCTGGCCGTCCAGCGTGGAAGCATCCACACCCAGATAGTCGCAGATGGTCTGTGCAATGGTTCCGAAGCAGAGCCTGGTGCCGAGGTCAACGCCCGGCTTGACGCCCTTGCCGCAGATGAGATACGGCACATACTCGCGGGTATGATCGGTGGTCTTGGTGTAGGAGGGGTCACAGCCGTGGTCGGCCGTGACCATCAGAATGTCGCCCTCCCGCATCCCGGGGATGAAGTCGGCAACGAACTTGTCGAACTCGGTGGCGGCGGCGGCGTAGCCTGCCACGTCGCGGCGGTGGCCGTAGAGCATATCGAAATCGACGAGGTTCACGAAGGCCAGACCCTCGAAGTCGCGGGTCTGCAGGGCCTTGGTGAAAGCGATGCCGTTGGTGTTGCCGGTGGTCTTGATCTTCTCCGTCACGCCCTCGCCGTCGAAGATGTCGAAGATCTTACCGACCGCGATGACGTCCTTACCGGCGTCCTTGAGCAGATCCAGCATGGTCTTGCGGGGCGGCTTGAGGCTCAGGTCGTGGCGGTTGGTGGTGCGGTAGAAGGTGTCGGCGGTGCGGCCGAGGAAGGGACGGGCGATGACGCGGCCCACGCCGTACTCGCCCTTCAGCATCTCGCGGGCGATCTCGCAGTAACGGTACAGCTCATGCACCGGCACAAGCTCCTCGTTGGCGGCGACCTGAAACACGCTGTCGGCGCTGGTGTAGACGATGAGGGCATCCTCCTTCATGGCCTGCTCGCCGTAGTCCTTCAGCACCTGTGTGCCGGAGTAGGGCTTGTTGCAGAGGACTTTGTGGCCGGTCTTTTCCTCGAACTCGTGGATGAGGCTGTCCGGGAAGCCGTCCGGGAAGGTGGGCAGCGGCTTGGGGCTGACGACACCGGCGATCTCCCAGTGGCCGATGGTGGTATCCTTGCCCATGCTCTGCTCCTGCAGGCGGGCGAAGGAGCCGATGGGGGCGGCATCCTTCTCGCCGACGGTCACACCGTCGATGTTGAACAGTCCGAGTTTTTTCAGGTTGGGGCAGTTGAAGTTGGGGTGGTTGGCGATGGCGCCGAGGGTGTTGGTCCCCTCATCGCCAAAGGCTGCGGCGTCCGGCTCTGCGCCGATGCCGAAGCTGTCCAGAACGATCAGAAAAACGCGCTTTTCCATTACGCTTTCACTCCGTTTCTATCATTTTGCGCCCACCTCTGTCCCTTCAGGGCAGAAGTGAGACTTTTGCTTAGCCCTATTATAGGCGATGAACGCACTTTTCGCAAGCGTTTTATCGCTCCGGCATCTATCACGAAAATTTAAGGTTTTCTTTGCCGAATTTTTTCTTGCTCTCTTGTACACAAGCGGTTATAATATAGAATGGTAAGGTTTTCAAACACCCCTGACCGGGCCGATGTCCGGCCAGCGGCCGCAGGGCATATTTTGGCACCTGTGCGCCCATCATAGAGGAAAAAAGAGACTGTTAGAGGTATATTTATGAGAAAAACGAAGATCATCTGCACCCTTGGCCCTTCTACCGATAAGGACGGCGTCCTGCGCGAGCTGGTCGCCAACGGCATGAACGTGGCCCGCTTCAACTTTTCCCACGGCTCCTACGAGGAGCACAAGGGCCGTCTGGACATGCTGAAGGCTATCCGCGCTGAGCTGAACAAGCCCGTTGCTGCCCTGCTGGACACCAAAGGCCCCGAGATCCGCCTGAAGGAGTTCAAGAACGGCGTTGAGATGCTGGAAGCCGGTCAGACCTTCACCCTGACCACCCGCGAGGTGGAGGGCACCAAGGAGATCTGCTCCATCACCTACAAGGACCTGCCCCAGGACGTCCACGAGGGCGGCACCATCATGCTGGACGACGGCCTCATCAAGCTGGCCATCAAGAGCGTCACGGACACCGACATCGTCTGCGAAGTGCTCAACAGCGGCAAGATCAAGACCAAGAAGGGCGTCAATGTCCCCGGCGTCCACCTGTCCATGCCCTACCTGAGCCAGCGCGACCGCGATGACATCATCTTCGGTGTCCAGCAGGGCTTCGACTTCATCGCTGCTTCCTTCGTGCGCACCGCACAGGACGTCTACGACATCCGCAACCTGCTGAACGAGTACGACTCCAACATCCGCATCATCGCCAAGATCGAGAACCGCGAGGGCGTCAATAACATCGACAGCATCCTGTCCGCTGCCGACGCCGTCATGGTCGCCCGCGGCGACCTGGGCGTCGAGATCGACTTCACCGAGCTGCCCGGCATCCAGAAGAGCGTCATCGACCGCTCCTTCTCCTTCGGCAAGCCCATCGTCACTGCTACCCAGATGCTGGACAGCATGATGGTCAACCCCCGCCCCACCCGCGCCGAGATCTCCGACGTGGCAAACGCCATCTACGACGGCACTTCCGCTATCATGCTCTCCGGCGAGACCGCTGCGGGCGCATACCCTGTTGAGGCCCTCAAGACCATGTCCGCCATTGCAGAGCGCACCGAGAACGAGGTCCACTACCGCGACAACCGCCTGACCGATGCCGCCGGCCAGATCAGCGTCAGCGACGCTACCGCACACGCTGCCTGCCTGACCGCAAAGGACGTCAACGCTTCTGCCATCGTCACCGTGTCCGAGTCCGGCAACACTGCCCGCCTGCTGAGCAAGTACCGCCCCTCTCAGCCCATCATCGCCTGCGTCATGGACGAGCAGGTCCAGCGCCAGCTGTCCATCTCCTGGGGCATCACCCCGCTCATGATGGACCTCGCCGCCAGCACCGATGAGCTCATCGAGAAGTCTACCGCTCTGGCAAAAGAGCACGGCTATCTGCACGACGGTGAGCTGGCTGTCGTGACCGCCGGCGTCCCCGTGGGCGTCTCCGGCACCACCAACATGATCAAGATCCACATGATCGGCAACTGTCTGGCTACCGGCGTCGGCGTCGGCCCCGAGGGCGCTGCTCTGGCCAACGCCACCGGCAAGGCCTGCGTCTGCCGCACCATCGAGGAGATCCGCGCAAAGTTCAAGCCTGGCATGGTCCTGGTCGTCCCCTCCACCTCCAACGAGATGCTGAGCTACGTCCGTGACGCTGCTGCTCTGGTGGTCGAGGAAGCCGGCCTGAACAGCCACGCCGCCATCGCCGGCAAGGCCCTGCTCAAGCCCACCATCGTGGGTGCCGTCGGCGCTACCGCCCACATCCGCGACGGTCTGATGGTTGCTGTGGACTGCGCACACGGCAGCGTCCAGCGCCTGCAGGCCTGATTTCGGGAGGCACAGCATGGAGCGCATTGCAAGTTTCTGCGTAGACCACACCAAGCTCGACCGCGGCATGTACCTGAGCCGTCAGGACGGCGATGTTCTGACCTGGGACATCCGGATGAAGAAGCCGAACCACGGCGATTATCTCTCCACCGGTTCGGCCCACACGCTGGAGCACCTCTTCGCCACCTACGCCCGCAACAGCCAGTATAAGGACGGCGTCATCTACGTCGGCCCCATGGGCTGCCGCACCGGCTTTTACCTGCTGACCCGGGGCCTGACCCCCGCCGAGGCGCTGAGCCTGACGGTGGAGTCCTTCCGCTTCATGGCTGCGTTTGAGGGCGATGTCCCCGGCGCAAGCGAGGTGGAGTGCGGTAACTACCGCGACATGGACCTGCCCGCCGCAAAGGCTGAGGCTGCTGCCATGCTGCCCGTGCTCGAGGCACTGACCGCTGACAAGCTGCACTACTATCGCAATTTTCAAAAATAGTGCCTATCGAAACGGCATATTTGCGATATGCAGTTTGCGGATGTTGCTTGTGCATTAAAAACGCAAACTGCTATAAGCTATAACACACAAAGAGGCTGTTGCACTGCAACAGCCCCTTTTCTTTTATCGCGTCCGCGCCTCACACTTCCCCGATGACCGGGAGCAGGTCTTCGAGCTTATTGAAATAATTGACGATGGTGACCACATTGTTGACGATGGAGCTGCCCGCCGAGAAAATGCGCGCCACATAGTTCAGCACACGGCCAATGTCCTGGAACGTCTGCCATGCCGTGGTCTCGCCGCCGCAGAGCAGCACCATTTCGTCGTCCCCGATGGATGTATACTGGGCGGGCATCCGCATCTGATAATTACTCATAGTATTCTTTCCTTTCCGCTGGTGAGAAGTTTTTTTTCCTCGTTCAGAGTCAGCGCCCTCGGGGCCTGTCCTCTATTCCATCCTACCAGATACAAAAAGCAAAGCATGTCAGACCCTGCGGCTGGAATAATTTTCCTTTCATAAGACAGTAAAGAGGCCCTGTACGACAGTGCAGGGCCTCTTTGTTATATGTTTTATTCGTACAGGGGGAAAGCCTTGGTCAGGGCCAGCACACGGGCGGAGATGTCGTCCTTCTTCTCGTCGTAGTGCCAGATGCAGTCGGCGATGCAGTCCGCAATGACTTTCATCTCGGCTTCGCCCATGCCCCGGGTGGTGACAGCCGGAGTCCCCAGACGGACGCCGGAAGTCACGAAGGGGCTGCGGGTCTCGCCGGGGACGGTGTTCTTGTTGGCGGTGATGTGGACGCTGTCGAGGCGGGCTTCCAGCTCCTTGCCGGTGCATTCCTCGTCCCGCAGGTCGAGGAGCATCAGGTGGTTGTCGGTGCCGCCGGACACCAGCTTGACACCGCGAGCCTGCAGTTCAGCGGCCATGGCCTGTGCGTTCTCCACGATCTTGCGGGCGTAGTCCTTGAACTCGGGCTTGAGTGCCTCGCCAAAGCAGACGGCCTTGGCCGCGATGACGTGCTCCAGCGGGCCGCCCTGGGTGCCGGGGAAGACGGCGGAGTTGATGCGCTTGGCCAGCACGGCATTATTGGTCAGGATGAGGCCGCCGCGGGGGCCGCGCAGGGTCTTGTGGGTGGTGGTGGTCACAACGTCGGCATAAGGCACCGGACTCTGGTGCATCCCGCCAGCCACGAGGCCCGCGATGTGGGCCATATCCACCATCAGGAAGGCCCCGTATCCGTGGGCGATCTCAGCCAGCTTTTCGAAGTCGATGGCACGGGGGTAGGCCGAAGCGCCTGCCACGATCATCTTGGGACGGACCTTTTTGACCTGCTTTTCCAGCTCAGCATAGTCGATGCGGCCATCTTCGCCGACGCCGTAGGATACGAAGTGATAGTTCTTGCCGGACATATTCACCGGAGAGCCGTGGGTCAGATGACCGCCCTGAGACAGGTCCATGCCCATAACGGTATCGCCCAGATCGAGCAGAGCGAAGTAGACGGCCAGATTGGCCTGTGCGCCGGAGTGGGGCTGGACGTTGGCGTACTTTGCGCCGAACAGCTTGCAGGCGCGCTGGATGGCGATGTTCTCCACCTCATCCACATAGGCACAGCCGCCGTAGTAGCGCTTGCCGGGCAGGCCCTCGGCGTATTTGTTGGTGAGGATGCTGCCCATGGCGGCCATGACGGCGGGCGAGACGATGTTCTCGCTGGCGATGAGCTCGATATTTTCCCGCTGGCGGGTCAGCTCACGGTTCATGGCCGCAGCCAGCTCCGGGTCGGCCTTTTCCACGAGGCCGATGGTATCCATCATATCGTTGTACATACTATTTACCCTTCTCTCTGATGCAAAAAATCAGTTCGCGCGGGCGTCCGCTCATTCCGGCCCGCCTGTTTCCATGATACCAGACATCGTGGATTTCTTCAACAGCATTTCGCACAAACCGATACGGTTTGATTCGTTTCTTTTCGGTTAAATGAAGATATTTCACCCATCCTGTCAAAGCCTTGCTTTTTCTGCGCTCAGCGCTTATTATTATAACAAAAATCCGTTCCGGTTTTTGTGCAGATTTGCCCATCGGGTGCAGAAAGGAGCGCATTTCCATGACCATCACGGAGCAAAAAGCCGCACAGCGCAAAGCGGGCATTGCGGCCCGCCGGGCGTTGTCGGACAACGAGCGCACCCATTCCAACGCCGCTCTCTGCGCCCGCATCATGGCTCTGGACTGCTTCAAAAAGGCAGAAAACATCCTGCTCTACGCGGCCTTCGGCGGCGAAGCCGACCTCTCGGCGCTGGCTGTGGAAGCGGCCCGGCAGGGCAAAACGCTGGCATACCCCGTCTGCGGCGAGGGCTTTTCGCTGACAGCCGCCGTACCGGGACCGGACGGCTGGGAAGTGGGTACTTACGGCATCCGCACGCCCATTCTGAGCCGGTCGGAGATTTTACGGCCAGACCAGCTCGACCTCGTGCTGGTCCCCTGCACGGCTTTTGACACCGCCTGCCGCCGCGTCGGGATGGGGAAAGGCTATTATGACCGCTATCTCCCCCGCTGCACCCGGGCTGTGAAACTGGGCGTGGCCTTTGAGGCCCAGCGGGTGGACGTGGCGGCAGTGGACGCCCATGACGAAAAACTGGACGGATTCGTGACAGAGGGAGGACTTTACTTTGGATTTGACACAACTGAGCTGTGAGGACTTTCTGAGCCGGCTTGCCAGCAAAGCCCCCGCCCCGGGCGGCGGCGGCGCAGCGGCCCTCGTGGGCGCGGCAGGCGTCGCGCTGGGCAATATGGTGGGGAATCTCACCACCGGCAAAAAGAAATACTCTGCCGTGGAAGAAGAGATCCTGGCGCTGAATGCCCGTGCTGAAACACTGTGCAAACGGCTGGAAGCCCTCGTGCAGGCTGACGCCGACGCATTCACGCCTCTGGCGGCGGCCTACGGCCTGCCCAGAGAGACGCCCGAACAGCAGGCCCGCAAGGCCGCTGTGCTGGCCGAGGCGCTGGACGGGGCCTGCGCCGTGCCGCTGGACATCATGGACGCCTGCTGTGAGGGCATCCGTCTTGCGGCCGATTACGCCGAAAAGGGCAGCGTGCTGGCTGTCTCAGACGCAGGCTGTGCGGCGCTGTTCTGCAAGGCCGCACTTCAGGCGTCGGCGCTGAATGTCGCCATCAACACAAAGCTCATGACGGACCGCGCCCATGCCGCCGCGCTGGACGAAAAAGCGGCCCGGATGCTGGCAGAATATCTGCCGCTGGCCGACGAAGTCTACCAGTCCGTGGCAAACCGCCTGCGGGCCTGATGCATAGAAAGGGAACGTATATGTCTACCATTTTGAAGGGTGCGCCCGTCGTGGCCGCCATGAACGAAGCAAATGCCGCCCGCTGCGCCGCACTGCGGGAAAAGGGCGTTGTCCCCACGCTGGCCGTCGTCCGGGTGGGCGAACGCCCCGATGACCTCTCCTACGAGAAAGGCGTCATGGCCCGCTGTGCAAAAGTGGGCGTCGAGGTGAAGCAGTTCCTTCTGCCCGCCGACGCTTCGCAGGAAGAGTTGCTGCGCGTCATTGCCGGCATCAACGCAGACGCCGCCATCCACGGCTGTCTGCTTTTCCGCCCCCTGCCCAAACAGTTTGATGACAGGACCATCCGCGCCGCACTCTCGCCCGAAAAGGACATTGACGGCATCACCGACGGCTCGCTGGCCGGCGTCTTCACCAACACTGCCGTCGGCTACCCGCCCTGCACGGCGCAGGCCTGTCTTGAGATCCTGAAATTCTACAACATTCCCCTCTCCGGCAGGCGGGCCGTCGTCGTGGGACGCAGCCTCGTGGTGGGCAAGCCCGCAGCCATGATGCTGGACCGGGAAAACGCCACCGTCACCCTCTGCAACTCCCGCACCCAAAATCTGCCGGAAGTCTGCCGCGAGGCCGATGTTGTGGTGGTGGCCATGGGCAAGATGGGCTTTATCGGCGCAGAGCATCTGCGGGCCGGTCAGGTCGTCGTGGATGTGGGCATCCATGTCAACGAGGAAGGCAAACTCTGCGGTGACGTCCGCTTTGGCGAGGCAGAGCCTGTGGTGGAGGCCATCACCCCCGTCCCCGGCGGCGTCGGCACCGTGACGACTTCCGTGCTCGTGAGCCATGTGGTGGAGGCGGCAGCGAAAGCTGCATCATAATAACCTCTCCGCCACGCCTGCGGCGTGCCACCTTCCCTAATAGGGGAGGCTTTGGCAGTCCCCTCGAAGTAAACGGTTTCGCCAGAGGCTCCCCTACTAAGGGCAACAGCGACGACCGCCGCCAGTGGCGGAAACAGGGAGTCGTTGTTGGGGCAGCGGCCAGCAAGACGCAAGCGAAGCGCTGCGGATGCTGGGAGCCGCAACCCGGCCTTGTCGAGCAAAGCGAGACTGAGAGGTTTATTCCCCTATACACCAAAAGCGCCCGGCGGATGACCCGCCGGGCGCTTTTGGCATTGACAGAACAATGACAGGAGAATAATTGGGAATTGGGAAATTGGAATAGGTCTTAGTTTATGCGGCCTTTGCCGGGGCAAAGACCAGAGCCTTCTTGCGGCGGTTCTGCATTGCGCGCACCACACAGCTCAGGGTGAAGTTGATGATGAAGTAGATGACACAGGCCGTGCCGAACAGCACCATGACATCGGAGACATTCACCGTGCCGAGACCATTGTAAGTACCGGCGGCGCTCAGCAGCTGGCGGATGCGGGCCATCAGCTCGATGGTGGCCACGTTTGCCAGATAGGAGGAGTCCTTGATGGTGGTGATGACCTGGCTGAGCAGGGTCGGCACGATGTTGCGGTAAGCCTGCGGCAGGACGATGTAGAGCAGCACCTCAGCGGTGTTGAAGCCCTGTGCATAGCCGGCCTCGAACTGGCCCTTGGACACGCCGTTCAGGCCGCCGCGGACGATCTCGGCGATGACGGAGGAGTTGAAGAGGATGAGGGCCAGAGCGGCCTTGAACAGAAGCTTCATCTCCACGCTGGTCAGGCCGAACATCTTGCGGGCGAAGAAGCCCGGGCAGGGGCAGAACACCACACAGATGAAGATCCAGAGCAGGTAGGGCGTGTTGCGGAACAGCTCGATGTAGGCGGTAGCGAACCAGCCGAGGATGCGGGTCGGACCCTTTTTGCAGTAGGTGCGGGCCAGCGCCAGCAGAGAGCCCACGATGAGGCCCATGATGACGCCCAGCACCGAGATGATGCAGGTGAAGGCCACGCCGCGCAGCAGGTAGAGCATGACGCCTTCTCTTGTCAGGATGGAAAGGCTTGCAGCAAGCGTCTTCATATCAGGCAGCCTCCTTCAGCTCTACTTTCTTGGCAGCGGTCTTGAGACCCGGGTTCACACGGCCCTTGCGCTCCTTGAGGGAAGCTTCCCAGCGGGCTGCCAGCGTGGACAGCGGGAAGCAGACCACGAAGAAGATGAGGCCGCAGACGATATAAGCGGGGGCGTATGCGCCGCCGGTGGAAGCACCGGTGACGAAGCTGTAGGTCACGCTGATGAGGTCAGCGCCGCCCACGATGTAGAGGCAGGAGGTGTTCTTGAAGAGGTTGACCACCTGGTTGACCATCGGAGGGAGCATCACGGGGATGCTCTGGGGCAGGATGATGTAGCCCATCCGCTGCAGATAGTTGAAGCCCTGCGCCTGTGCAGCCTCGAACTGGCCCTTCGGCACAGACTCGATGGCGGCGCGGACGACCTCACCCATGTAAGCGCCGGTGTAAACGCCCAGTGCAATGATGCCGGTGCGGATGACGCCGAGGCTCACGCCTGCAAATGCCAGCGCATAATACAGGAAGCACAGCTGCAGCAGCAGCGGGGTGTTCTGGATGAACTCGACGTAAATGCGGGCGATGATGCGCAGCAGCTTACTGCCGCTGGTGGACATCAGGCCCAGCGCAGCGCCAATGATGAAGGCCAGCGCCAATGCGCAGACGGCGGTCTGCAGCGTGTTGCCCAGACCCAGCAGAAAACTCTCACGATGCGTCCAGACGGTGGACCAGGACTCTAACGAAAACAAGCCAGACATGGCAAACTCCCCTTTCCCTACACTCTCTTGGTTCTGAAAAGTCTGGGCTTAATCCAGACCGTTGTCTTTGATGAGCTGCTCGATGGTGCCATCTGCCAGCCAGCCCTTGACGAGGTCGTCGCACAGGGTGGAGAAGTCGCTGCCCTTCTTGGTAGCGACGCCATACTCCTGCGGGCTGAACTCAGCGTCAATGTAGCTGCGGCCCTCGGTCTTGTAGATGGCGAGGATGGACTTATCGACGCAGAAGCCCTGCACTTCGCCTGCGCTCAGTGCGGTGCTGATGGCGGGATAGTCGTCGTACTGACGGAAGGAGATGCCATCCTTCCAGGTGTCGGCGTTGAAGGTGTCGGCGTCGAAATTTGCGCCGTCCAGCACGCCCTCGTCGATCATGGCCTTGACCAGAGCACGAGCGGAGGTGGAGCCGGAGGAGACGCCCACGACCTTGTCCTTCAGGTCAGCCAGACCCTTGATGCCGGTGGAGTCCTCCACCAGAACGGAAACGTAGTCGGTATAGTAGGGGGTGGAGAAGTCCCAGGTCTTCTTGCGCTCTTCGGTGATGGTGAAGGTAGCCAGAACGGCGTCGATGTCGCCGGAGTCCAGCAGCTCGCCGCGGGTGGCGGCGGTAACCGTGGTGAACTCAACGTCCACGCCGAGGTGCTCTGCGATCATCTCTGCGAGGCTGTCCTCGAGGCCCTTGTACTCGCCGGTGAGGGTATCCTGGAAGCTGAAGCCCTTAACTGCGTTCTTGACGCCCACTTTCAGGACACCGCGGTCCACGATGGCCTGGGTGTCAGCGCCCAGTGCTGCAGTGGAAGCGGCTGCGCCGCCGGCGGCAGAAGATGCCGTAGAGGCTGCGGTGGAGCTTGCAGAGCCGCCGCAGGCGGTCAGAGCAGCAGCAGCGCCCACCAAACCAGTGACTTTCAGGAAATCACGACGCGAGATCTTTTTCATAATAAATCACTCCTCTTTGTTTTTTCGGCCCGAGCGGCTTTCCCTGTCCGCTCCGAAAACGGCCTGTTATCAACAACGGCGTCTCACCACAACTTGTGAGTCCCTGCCGTGTCAACCTTTGTTGTTCGTCCTCTCAGCGGACGATCTTGCTCAGGAACTGCCGGACGCGCTCGTTCTTGGGGTTGGTGAAGAAGTGCTCCGGCGTGCCTTCCTCAATGATCTGGCCGTCCGCCATAAAGACGATGCGGTCGGCCACGTTTCGTGCGAAGCCCATCTCGTGGGTGACGACCACCATCGTGATGTTCTTCTCGTGTGCCAGCTTTACCATGACATCCAGCACTTCCTGGATGGTCTCAGGGTCGAGGGCCGAAGTCGGCTCGTCGAACAGGATGATCTTGGTCTGTGCGCAGAGGGCGCGTGCAATGGCGATGCGCTGCTGCTGGCCGCCGGACAGCTGCGGAGGGTAGACATCCGCTTTGTCCCGGAGGCCGACGACCTCAAGATAATGATATGCCAGCTCTTCGGCCTCTGCCTTGGTCTTGTGATGGAGCTTCATAGGTGCCAGCGTCAGGTTTTTGAGCACCGTCATGTGGGGGTAGAGGTTGAACTGCTGGAAGACCATGCTCATGTTGTCGCGGACGATCTTGGTCTTGTTCTTGTTGGTCAGCTCCTGACCGTCGATGTAGACGTGGCCGCTGGTCGGCTCTTCCAGAAAGTTCATGCAGCGGACGGTAGTAGATTTGCCGCTGCCGGACGGTCCGATAATGACCAGCTTTTCGCCCTCGGCGACCTCGAGGTTCACGTCTTTGAGGACGTGCAGGTCTCCGAAGTACTTGTCAACGTGTTCGAGTTTGATCACTGTGATTCCCACCTTTCCCTATCCTGTTCTGTCGTCCGTGCTCCAGCGCCGCGGACAGCGCATCTTGTGCGGCTTTCCCGAACCGCACACAAAAACGAAAAAACAAAAAAGGCGCAAAGTGAATACATCCACTTAAGCGCCTTTGCTTTCGTTGGTTAAAGTATAGTCTTTTTCCGCTTGACTTTCAATCCATAAAGTGCAACAAAAATCAGAGCGGGTCAATCTGCATTTTGGAAAGCTGCACAAACATCGTACTTAAAATCCGTAAATCAGCGGGTCATCAGCAGGAGCAGCGCCGATGCGACGGTCTGCAGGATGAGCCAGCGGGCCACCACCTGCTCGTCGCTCCAGCCCATGCGCTTGCGCACATGGTCGTGCAGCGGGGTGAGGGTGTTCTTGAGGATGCTGATGTGGAGGAAGCGCTTGAAGCTGATCTTCAGGATGCCGAGGCTGCCGTCCACGATGAACACCAGCGCCGCCAGCAGGAAGGCGAACGGGTGGCCGCACTTGAGGGCCAGGATGGCGAGGAAGAAGCCCATGGCACGGCTGCCGGCGTCGCCCATCAGGAGGCTGGAGGGCTTTGCGTTGGACCACAGGTAGGCCAGCAGTGCGCCGATAAAGACGATGGCAGCGGTGGAGTAGTCCCCCAGCTCCTCGCCGTAAGCCAGCAGGAAGGTGCCGATGCTCACCACCGCGAGGCTGGCGGACAGGCCGTCCACGCCGTCGGTGCAGTTGACCACATTGATGCTGGCCCAGATGAGGATGACGATGAGCAGCAGGTAGAGCGGATAGGCAATGGTGAAAGTAGTGCTCAGGAAGTTGACGCTCGTGCCGTTGAAGTTCAGGTAGGTAACACCTGCCACCACGGCGATGACGAAGTCGATGAGGCCCTTCTTGTACTCGTTCCACGCCGTCTCGGAAGCGTCGTCAAAGTAGCCCGACAGCATGGAGGCGATGAGCAGAACGGTATAAATAAGGTACTCTACCTTAAAAGGCACCACCGCCAGCGTCACCAGCGCGATGCAGAGCACGAAGATGAGTCCGGAACCCCGGGCCTTGCCCTTGGAGAGCTCGCCGTTGACGGCGAAGGCACGGCCATGGTCGTGGGGGAGCTTGTCGTGGAAGACCGAGTCCATCAGGGCGGTCAGGGCAAACGCCAGCAGGAACGCCAGCGCGTCCACGGTCTGCTGGCCGGTAGCTGAAATAAGCTGCAGCATATTTTGAACCTCTTTCAATGATATTCTTCTTACTCCGAGAGTGTATCACGCCAGAGCCAAAAAATCAATCGCCCGGTTTGACAATTTTCCTCCCCGTGCCTATAATAGTAGGACAGTTTATCAACACAGAAAACAGGAGACGACATGACACTTTCTTTGGAGCAGCTCTCGGCCCGGATGCGGCAGGGCGAGGACATCCCGCTGTCCGACACGGCCCGCATCGCGCTGGCGCTGAGCATCCCTTCCATTCTGGAGCAGCTGGTGGTCACGGCGATGGAGTACATCGACGCCGCCATGGTGGGCCACATCGGCGCAGAGGCCACCGCCGCCATCGGCATCGTCAGCTCGAGCACCTGGCTGCTCCACGGCATCCTTGTGGGACTGTACACTGCGTTTTCGATCCAGATCGCCCAGTACCTCGGGGCCGACCGCCAGCAGGACGCCCGGGGCGTGCTGCGGCAGTCCATGCTCTTCAACCTCATCCTGGGTCTGGGCGCTGCGGCTTTCGGTGTCGGCATCAGCCGCTTCCTGCCCGGGTGGCTGAGGGCGGACATCTCGCTCCAGGCCAACGCCAGCGCCTACTTTGCCATCTGGTCGGCGGCCCTCCCCTTCACCATGGCGATGGGGATGTATAGCGCCATGCTCCGGGCCACCGGCGACGCCCTGACCCCCGGCCTCATCAGCGTGCTGGTCTGCGCGCTGGACGTGGTGTTCAACTTCTTCCTCATCAACCCCACCCGGCAGCTGGTGCTGTTCGGCCAGAGCGTCACGGTCTGGGGCGCAGGCCTCTCTGTGCCGGGCGCAGCGCTGGGCACGGCTCTCTCCACCGTCGTGGGCGGTCTGCTGGCGCTGGGCGTCCTGCTGCTGCGGGACGGCCCGCTTTGCATCCGAAAGCCCGGCAGCTGGCGCATCACCTCCGCCTGCCTGCGCAACCTCTGGCGGGTGGGTACACCGCTGGCCGCTGAGCGTGCGGCCCTCTCGTCGGCACAGGTGCTGCTCGTCCGTATCGTCTCGGGCCTCGGCACGGTGGCCATCGCGGCCAACAGCCTCGGCGTCAACGCCGAGGGCCTCTGCTACATGGCAGGCTACGGCATTCAGGACGCCTCCATCGCCCTCATCGGGCAGGCCGTCGGCGCCCACCGCCGGGACATGGCGAAGCGGTTCGCCTGGTTCTGCACGGCAATGGGCATGGGCATCATGGCGCTGTCGGGCGTGGGGCTCTGGCTCTTCGCCCCGGCCCTTATGGGCATCTTCACGGCAGATGTCGCCGTCATCGCGCTGGGTGCGCAGGTTCTCCGCATCGAGGCTTTTGCAGAACCGATGTTCGGGGCCAGCATCGTAGCAAGCGGCGCGATGCAGGGCGCAGGCGACAGCACAGGCTGCTTTGTGCTGAACCTGTTCAGCATGTGGGGCGTCCGGCTCACCCTCGCCTTCCTGCTGGCTCCCCGGCTGGGCCTCGTGGGCGTCTGGGCCGCCATGTGCATCGAGCTCTGCATCCGGGGCGCGCTGTTCCTCATTCGGCTTGCAAGGGGCAAGTGGCTCGATAAAGGAGCGTTACAATAAACAAAATGGGCATGTGCCAGCGGCACATGCCCATTTTGTTTATTCAAATTTACTTCCGGCCATGCAGGATGGGAGAAAGGGGCTTATAGATGACCATGCAGAGCACGGCGTCCAGCAGACCCTTGACCAGCGTGAAGGGCAGGTTGAAGATGACGAGGCACTTCATGAGGCTGTCGGCAGAGGGCAGGATGGCCTGATACATGCCGAGGATGGCTTCCAGCGGCATATGGTAGAACTCCACATAGGCCGGGTAGGTGATGAAGTAGTTGGAGGGCACGCTGAAGACGGCCATTGCGGCGGCACCCGCTACCGCGCCGAGGATGGCGGTCTTGCGGCTCTTATGATGCTTGTAGATGAAGCCCGCCACCGCGGAGAAGACAGCGCCCAGCATAAAGTTGCACAGCTCGCCGACACAGGCAGTGCTGGTACCCTTGACGACGATGTGGAGCAGGTTCTTCATGAAGCTGATGACCACGCCGTACACCGGGCCGAGGGCGAACGCGCCCAGCAGGGCGGGCAGGTCGGAGAAGTCCATCTTGACGAAGGACGGAATGAGCATCGGGACGGGGAACTCGATGAACATCAGGATGAACGCCACTGCGCTGAGCATGGCGGCAACGGTCAGGTTGTGGGTCGTATCTTTTCTCATAATTTTCCTCCCGGGGCGGCTGGCCCCATTCAAATAAAGACTGGAAAGCCCTTTTCTCGCTCGCTGGAACCGGGAAGACAAATGAAAACGCGCCCTGCCATAGTTTACACTATAACAGGGCGCGCACAAACAAATCAAATTGTCTGCCGTTTCTTGCATCCGGACTATACCGTTGGCCCCGGAGTCTCACCGGGTCAGCACTCTTTGGGAGTGGTCGCGGGCTGTACCGCCAGTGGGGAATCGCACCCCGCCCTGAAACGAACTTTCTTCGCAGAGTATAACGCGGCAGGTTTGTCTTGTCAAGTCCTTTTATTCATTTTTTTAACAAGCCTCTCCCGATTTGCACCGCTGGCTATAATATGATATACTGATTTTATTATTCGTCAGGAAGGTATCTGTTTCTATGCTCTTCACCATCAACGATCTCGGCTTTTCCATCGCCGGGCTGCTGCTGGAAGGCTGGCTGGCCTTTGCAGCCCGGTGCGTCTGTGCGCTGGCCCTGCTGTTCATCGGCTGGGTCGTCAGCCGCTGGCTGCAAAAAAGCCTCTTCCCCCGCCTGCTGAAGCGCAGCTGGCACTTTGCCTTTACGCACCCCCTGCTGGAAAGCTTCGCCCGCCCGACGGCCCGCATCGCGTGGTACACCGGCATGTATCTGGCCCTGCGCAGCCTGCCCTGGGCCATCCCCGGCCTTGCGGCCCTGCTGCTCAAAGCCTATCGGATGATGCTGGTCTTCCTCATCGGTACCGGCTTCTACCACGCTTCCGGCATCGCGGCTCTGCTGCTGGCCTCGTCCAGCGAAGAAGTCCGCACCAACCGCACCCTGCTCACCCTGCTGGATAAAGTCTACAAAGTAGCCGTCGTGGTGCTCTGCGGCGCGACCATCGCACAGGAAAGCGGCCTGCCCGTGGGCAGCGTCGTGGCCAGTGCCGGTCTTATCGGCCTTACGATCTCTCTGGCCGCACAGGATATGGCCAAGAATTTCTTCAGCGGCGTGGTCATCCTGCTGGACAAGCCCTTCTCCATCGGTGACTGGATCACCGTCGGCGACGTGGAGGGCGAAGTGGTGGACATCAACTTCCGCTCCACGAAAGTCCGGGCCGTGGATAACTCCATCTACATCCTCACCAACAGCACCGTCAGCAGTGCCACCATCAACAACGCTACCCTCCGCAACAAGCGGCTCTACCGCTTCACGCTGGGCGTCACCTACGACACCACCCGACCCCAGCTGGAAAAGCTGATGGCCGACCTCGACGCCATGCTCAAGGCCAGCCCCGACACCTACGAGGACACCGCCTTTGTCCGGATGACCGGCTTCGGCGACTCGAGCATCAACCTGATGGTCTCTGCCTATCTGCGCACCGCCGACCTCGGCGTGTTTTTGCGGATGCAGAACGATTTGAACCTCAACATCATGGACGTGATGAAGGCCGACGGCGTGGATTTCGCATTTCCCTCCACGACGGTCTACCTCGCAAAAGAGAACTGACAGCAAAAAAGCCGATGCAGCTGCATCGGCTTTTTTGCTACAGCGCAATATCCAGTGCCATCATGAGGGCGAACCCCAGCACCACGCTGATGACGCCCGCCGGTTCGTCCTGCTCCACGGCTTCCGGTATCATCTCCTGAGCCGTCACGCAGACCATGCACCCGGCGGCGGCGCTCATGAGCCACGGCAGAGCCGCGCTCACCCAGCCTGCGAGGGCCAGCGCCAGCAGCGCCCCCAGCGGCTCCACGAGGCCCGACGCAGCACCGGCGCAGAAGGCTTTCCGTCTCCCCTGCCCGGCCTGCATCAGCGGCAGGCTCACCGCCGCGCCTTCCGGGATATTCTGCAAGCCGATGCCCAGTGCAAGGGCCAGCGCCCCGCTGACGGCCTCCGGCTCACCCTGCAGGGCCAGCGCCGCCGCAAGTCCCACCACCATGCCCTCGGGCAGATTGTGGAGGGTCACGGCCAGCACCACCCGGCCCATCCGGCCATGCTCTTTTGAACCGGTGTGCATCAGCCGCCCGGCAGCCTCTTCCAGCCGCAGCAGGCCCACAGCACCCAGCACCAACCCCGCCGCCGGGGCCAGCCAGACCGGCAGTATCCCGGCCTCCGCCCTCTCGATGGCAGGCAGCAGCAGGCTCCACACGCTGGCGGCCAGCATGATGCCCGCCGCCATGCCGCAGAGCATCCGCCGGGTGCGGGGCTCGTCGGCCCGACGCACCAGAAAGACCCCCGCCGCTCCCAGCGCCGTACAGAGCGCTGGCAGCAGCAGGATGACCGCTGCAAACAGATAGACGTTCACATTGCATTCCCCCTTCCCACCGATGTATGCGGCGGAAAGGGGGAATGTGAAGAGAAAAAGCTCTCCTCATTCCGGCAGCTCATGCAGGGTAAATTCGTTTTTTGTTGTTTCCAGTATTCCCTCATCCCGCATTTTGCCCAGCTCTTTCGAGAGGGCGCTGCGGTCGAGGTTGAGGTGATCGGCCAGGCCCTGACGGTCGAAGGGGATGCGGAAACTTTTGCTGCCCGCCTTCGCGGCCTGATTGGAGAGATACAGCAGCAGCCGTCCCCGGACGGTCTTCGGGGCCGTGCAGAAGATGCGCTCCGAAAGGGCCAGGTTCTTGTGCAGCGAGATGTTGAGCAGGTTCTGCACGAGGACCGGCTGCCACTCGCTGTCCGGGTGAGGTGTGTGGATGAGGACATCCATGTTCAAAAAGAGCACTTCCGTCTCTTCCGCCGCCACCACGTCCACCATCATCGGCTCGCCGCAGAAGGCATAGGTCTCCGCGAACACCTGCCCCGCCGGGACATGGCTCAGGATGCTCCTGTTGCCCCAGAGGTCGATATTCTCGATGTTGACGCCGCCCGCCTGCACGATGCCCACCTCGCGGGTGATGCAGCCCGCCCGCAGAAGGACTTCGCCCTTCGCGTAGGTCTTGCAGCGCGCACCGCCGCAGGTAAACATCTCGGCCAGCGCCGCTTCTCCGATGCCCTGGAAAAGGGGCGTTTTCTGTGTTTTCACCCTCAGCGCCCCCTTTTACCGCTTGACGTGGTAGACCTCGAGATAGACGCTCTTGCGCGTCTCATCCAGCGTTTCCTTCAAATCGCGGGAGAACTCCTCATCGTCCAACAGCGCCACCACCTCGGGCGCATAGCGGGTGCCTCTCTGGGCGCGGAATTCGCCCAGCAGCGTATCCACCGGCTTTGCCATCGTGTAGCAGCGGCCGATATTATCGGTGGCCGCGTCCAGTGAGTCGGCCACGGTCAGAGCGTCCACGATGGGCTTGATGCCCGCCGGGCAGGGCGGATAATTTTTCGGGTAGCCGCCGTGTCCGTCGTAGAAGGTATGGTGGTAGAGCGCCGCCGGGGCCAGGTCGTCCTTTCCACCCACATTGCACAGCAGCTCGTAGCCGAACACCGTGTGCCACTGGATGCAGGTAAATTCCTCGTCCAGCAGGCGGCGGTAGTTGTTGCCGATATACATGAACACATAGCTCTTGCCTACATCGTGGTAAAGGCCGCACTCATAGGCCAGCTCACATATTTCAATGCGATTGCGGCGGACTTCCTCCACCGTCTTGCAGCCCATGACGCCCACGAACAGCTCGGGCGACTTTTTGAGCATCTGCTTGACGAACATGCGGGTCAGTCCGGCCACCATCATGGAGTGGACATAGGTCGGCTTGTGGGCCACGAGAATATAATTCAGCAGGCTGCGGCGGGCTGTTCCGGTCTCGGCCTGCATCTCCACCAGCTCGCGCACGGCACGGCTGACCACACGGGAGTACTGATTCTGGGGTACATTGTTCAGATACCGCAAACTGCGGTCCATCACTTCTTCAGTGCGGCATGCCATCTCCCTCCGGTCGGCAGGCGGCATCTTGACCTCGTAAGCCACCAGATAAGACACCGCCGTGAGGTTCTTGTTGATGCCAGTATCGCTGTAGTCCTGGATGTCGGTGTGGTGGATGATGTCCAACAGCTCTTCCACCACCTCGCGGGCCGTACACCGTCCAGCATGGAAGCAGGCCGCCTTATAAAGATAGCTGACACGCCAGTTCTGCAGCCGTGCCTCCTCGCCCTTATAGAGCACCCGGTCGCGGTAGATGGCTTCCGCCGACTCCATCACCTTGGCGGCGACCACCGGGTCGTTGTGGTGGCGCAGATAGCTCAGCAGCGTCTCCCGGTCCATATGCATCGCATACTCGAATTTGCCCCATGGAAGGTCCGGGTCGAGCTGGTGGTAGTAAGGGTCGGTGATGATGCCCATCGCCTTGTCGAACACCTTCATATATTCGGTGCATTCTTCCGGCGTACTGCGTGGCATGGACATCCGGCTGTTGCCCAGACAGCGCATGATGTAGCCTTTTGTTGTCTTATCGAAGGACTCATACTCCGCAATATAGCCTGCACCCTCCTGAAAAAGGCCGCGCACCTGCGTCCCGTAAGGGTTGATGGCATAGTCGCGGCCCCGGACATTGAGGTAGTGGAGAGAAACCGCTTTTCCATACAGATAGCGGACGATGGCAGGCTTGTCGCCCCGGATGCGGGCGTTTTCCAGCAGGAGGCTGTAGACCTTGTAGGCGATGCCGCAGTCCTCGCTGCTGGCGTAGTTGAACATCTTGTCAGCAAACTCCTGCAGGCTGGCAATTTCGGCACTCGTCAGCTCCGCAGGCGCACGCTGGAATACCAGCTCATTGAGGATAGCGTTGTTCTCCTTCATGTAGTCGAAGCACTTGATGGCGTTGGACTGGATGGTCTCCAGCAGCTCCTTCGCTTTCATATCCGGGGAGAATTTAGGCTGGGAGAGGGTGCGGACTGTCCTGAGATTTTCAACATAGCGCTCGAATCGTGCGTCCATCTGCTCTCCCCCTTTTCCGTTTTTTCACGCTCTGCTGTTGGCAGAGTCTTGTTTCCCATGATAGTTTATTATACCGTCTTTTCAAGTTAGAATCAACTGATTTTTCCAACCTGTCCGTTTCTGACGCACAAAAAGACTGCCGTGCATCGTCTTTCTGCACGGCAGTCTTGTCAAATCGGATCTTCAGTTACGGTAGCAGCGGTCCTGGCCTACCAGCCAGTCCTCGCACAGGCGCTCGGCCTCTTCCCGGCTGCAGCTCACACAGCGGAACAGCCGCCCTTTCAGCGAGCAGTAAGAATAGCGAACTTTCGGCACCCCATTTGCATCCCGGAATGATTCCCATCGTTCCTGTCCCGGCATCAAATAGCTTTGTTCCATAGCTTTCGCGCTTCCTTTCCGGCTGCTCTGGCAGCACAACGTGTTCATTTTATCACGTTTTGGCCGGGAGGACTATTCGCTCTTTCCACAAAAAGCGCTCTGCATTTTATGGGAGAATGTGCATTGACAAACCGCGATTCAACAGCGTTTCTTTTTCTTCCAGACAAAATACCCGGCGTATAGGACGAATACCGCCAGCGCTGCCAGCGAGACTTTACTGGCCAGGGAATAACCGTCGGCCTGATAGACGAAGTCGATGGTGTTCTCCCCCGCCGGAGCCAGAACGGCCATCAGCCCCTCGTCCACCCGGATGACCTCAGTCTCTTTGCCGTTGACGTAGGCCGTGAATCCATCGTCGTACGGTACGGAAAAGAAGACAAGGTTGTCCTTCTTCAGCGTAATCTCCGCATGGAAGCCGGAGTTGGTCATCTGGAAGGTGCTGCTAGCCGAGGCGCGGCGGTCGGCGCAGTCAGAGACGTAGGTGTCGTACCACAGGTCGTCCAGCTTTGCGTCAGGCAGCTTTTTGAGGTACTTGCCGTAGGTTTCGGCGTCCTCTTCGCTGAGCACCAGCGCCCGCATCAGGAGGTTCGCGCGGGTATTTTTAATGGTCGTCTCGTAGGACTCCTCCGTAATATAGTAGTCGTAGGTAAAGCCCATGGGAACGTAGTTCTCGTTCTCGTAGAGCATGAAGCCGTCTTTGGTGTCGTAATAGCTCCATCCGTCGTCCGCAGCGGCGAGAAAATCTTCCTGCTTTTCGGGCGTGGTGATGAGGTACTTGACGCTCAGCAGACCCCGCAGGGCGTAGTTGGAGATGTCCGGCTCACTGCGGACATCCCGCTTGACGCCCAGTGCCGGGTAGAAGCTGAGGATGCTGGGTGCAGCCGTGCTGCCGAAATATTGCAGGCTGCTCTTGTCGAGCCAGAGGCCGAGGTTGTCGTGGGTCTTGTAGGTATCCACGCGCCAGTCGCCCTCGGGCAGGTCATCCTTGAGCTTGATGGCAGAGATGTACTGCTCCACAAGGTCGCTGTCGGTGTGCCACTGGCCGAACTTGCCGATGCCGATGTGTACCATGCTGAACACGCAGGCAAAGGCCAGCACCACTGCCGTCATCCGACGGGCAAAGGCCCTGCTCCCCCGCCAGCGGCGGCAGAGCAGGTGGTACAGGATAAGACCGCCGATGCCGAAGCTCAGGACGGCGACATACTGGCCGGGATTCTGCAGCACACCCAGCGACCATTCTTTGGTATCACTGTCCTGCACCGGCACCAAGGCAAACGCCAGCGTCGCGATCATCAGCCAGCCGATGCCCCGGACCGGGGCGTCCAGCTCGTCGGCAGAGATGTCGGGGCTTTCCAGCGCACTGGCCGTCATGGCGCAGAGGATGAGCACCGGCATGTAGTACCACCGGGCGTAGTAGCTGGAATTGAGGGCGTAGAAGGCGCTGTTGAGCACCGGCACCAGCGCAAAGATGGCGCAGGTGGCGACGATGCGCTTTTTGCTGTCGCCCTTCCGCGCCCGCCAGTAGGCCATCGCGCCGACCAGACTGCACAGGGGCAGATAGGCCGACATGCTTGTCCACTTGATGATGCCCTCCGACCAGATGGAGGTGATGTAGGGCGAATCGGGCGGTAAGATCCAGCTCAGCAGGATGGCCAGATACTGCTGCACCTTCGAGTAGGTCAGAAAGCCCCAGCCCGACGACAGGTCGATGGTGCGGGGGTTCTGCAAAATGCTGAGTACCGCCGGCCAGAGCAGGACGAAGCCCAGAGCCGCGCCCAGCAGGCTCTCAAACGCCAGCCGGACGAAGAGTCGGACATTCATCGGGAAATCTTTCGTCGTCAGCTTGCAGATGAAGTAGATGACGAGGAAGAGGACCTGGCCGATGAAAAAGAAGTAGTTGTTGAGCAGGTTGACCCCCACCCAGAACGCGAAGAGGCCGTAGTGCTCTTCCTGCTCGTAGAGCGTTTCGTCCAGCGCCCAGAGCATCCACGGAAAGAGGGCCACCACGTCGATAAAGTGGTTGAAGAAAACATTGTAGATGCTGAAACCCGAGAAAGCATACAGGCAGGCACCCAGCACCGCGTGATCGGAGCGGCGGACATAGCGGCAGAGGTAGCGGTAAGCGCCGCCGCCCGCCACGGCAAATTTCAGCACCAGCAGCGGCACCATGAGGTAGGGCAGCCAGTTCTGGGGGAAGATGAGGGACAGCCAGAAGAACGGCGAACCATACAGGTAGAACGAGTAGGCGTTCATCGCGCCGCTGCCCAGGTCGGTGGCCCAGGAGAAGGTGCTGCGGGCCGCGCCGGCCATGCCGTCCGGGTAGCCTACCCCCTTGATAAAACCGTTCATGTAGCGGTAGAAGCTGATCTGCTGGCTGTTGAAATCGCCCGCGTAGTGGAAAAATCCACCGTCGATGATATAGAACGGCAGGAAGAATATCGCCGCCGTCAGCGCACAGAGCAGCATGGTGCGGAGCATCTGGTCCCGCCGCCCCGGCATATTGAGCAGCCGGGCATTTCCGGTCTGATTTTTTGAATCGTCCAT
The DNA here is from genome assembly GCF_017377665.1 of Faecalibacterium sp. Marseille-P9590. Classification (NCBI taxonomy): domain Bacteria; kingdom Bacillati; phylum Bacillota; class Clostridia; order Eubacteriales; family Oscillospiraceae; genus Faecalibacterium; species Faecalibacterium sp. Marseille-P9590. The sequence goes on along the minus strand of NZ_JAFREF010000002.1, from coordinate 85,390 downwards.
TGTCTATCCTCTTTCCCCGCCCGGAGGGGCGGCACAGGCCCATCGCCCGCATCGTTCTCGCGTTCCAGTATAACACGCGGCTGTGTGGAAAAAAAGAATTTTCGTGTTTTGCTTGACATTCGCCCGCCGGGCGGGTATAACCCTCTCAAAGACACTTCAAGGAGGCCGACATGAAGCTATACCCGTTCAGCGCCCTTCTGGCGCGGATGAAGTACATCACCCGGTGGAGTCTGATGCACTCCACCCGCCCGGAATCCCTCAGTGAGCACACCTGCGACACTGCCCTGCTGGCCCATACCCTCTGCCTCATCGCGCGGCGGTACACCGGCACGCCCTGCCGCCCCAAGACGGTGGCGGTGGCGGCGCTCTATCACGATGCACCCGAGATCATCACCGGCGATATGCCCACGCCGGTCAAGTACAGCAGCCCCGGCCTGCGGGACGCCTATAAGGCGCTGGAGGCCGAGAGTGTGGATTCCATGACCCGTCTGCTGCCGCCAGAGCTGGCCGAGGAGGTCAGCCCCTTCATCACCGGCAGCCTGCTGACCGCCGAGGAAAAGCGGCTCCTGAAAGCTGCTGACCGGCTCTCGGCCTTCATCAAGTGCATGGAGGAGCAGCGCAGCGGCAACCACGAATTTGACGCCGCGCTTCGTCAGCAGCGGGATGCACTGGAAGGGATGCACTGCCCCGAGGCCGACTGGTTCATGGCGCACTGCCTCCCCTGCTTCACCCAGAACCTCGACGAGCTGACCCGCAGCGAATGATCACGGGAAGGGGACTTCCCGCACGTCGTCCGGGTCCAGCCCGGCCTTGCGCTGCTCTTCGAACACCGCCGCAATAAGCTCGTCCAGGTCTTCCAGACGGGACAGGGTGCAGCAGTAGCGGCGGAGGGCGGCAGCACCCTTGAGGCCCTTCATATAGTGCATAGTCTGGGCGCGGGCCTGAGGCATGGCGGTATATTCGCCCTTCTGCTCCACCATCTCTTCCACCTGACGGCGGAGGGCGTTCATCCGGGCCTGCAGGTTCGGCTCCTTGGGAGTCGGCAGGCCCTCGATGGCGGCGTTCACCCGCTCGAACAGCCACGGGTCGCCCAGCGCGGCACGGGCGATCATGACGCCGTCGCAGCCGGTATGCTGCATCATCTCCACGGCATCTTCTGCCGTGTGGATGTCGCCGTTGCCCAGCACAGGCACCTTCACCGCCGCCTTGACCTTGGCGATGATGTCCGGGTCGATGCCCGGGGTGTACATCTGCTCCCGGGTGCGGGCGTGGACGGCGATGAGTTCAGCCCCCGCCTGCTCGCAGGCTTTGGCGCACTCCACCGCCGTGATGTGGTCGGCGTCCCAGCCTTTCCGCATCTTGACCGTCACCGGGCGGGTGGTGTGGGCCTTGACCTGCTCGACGATGCGGCCGCAGAGGTCGGGGTCCAGCATCAGTTTGCTGCCTGCACCGCCCGAGACGATCTTCGGGGCCGGGCAGCCCATGTTGATGTCCAGAAAGTCGAACTCGTATTCTTCAATAGCCGCTGCGGCCTCGCCCATGATCTGGGGCACCTCGCCGAAGATCTGCACGCCGTAGGGTGCGCCGTTGGGTTCGGCTTTGAGCAGGCTGACCGTTTTGTGGTCGTGGTAGACCAGCGCCCGGCTGGACACCATCTCGCTGACCGTAAATCCTGCGCCGTGCTGGGCCATCAGCCGACGGCAGGGCGCGTCCGTAAAGCCCGCCATCGGGCCAAAAACTGCCCGGTGGGGCAGGGTGATATTTCCGATTTTCAGAGAATCCATCTTATCCCTCGTTTTGCTTGACAATGGCTTGCAAAAGCTCTATCCTATAAACAAGAAAGGCACTGTCTGCGAATGGTCAGCGTCCTTCCGGCATGAGATCAAAAAGAATGACCGCAGGCTGTGGGAGCGAGGCGGTCATTTCTTTTTGCTATTGGAAATCGTCCATGTGATTTGCAACAGCGACGACCGCCGCCTGCGGCGGATGCAGGGAGGAGCTGTTGGGGCAGCGGCCAGCAGGACATGAGCGCCGCTCAAGGCGCGAAATGGCCGCTGAGAGCCGCAACCCGGGTTCCTTTAGAATATCATATTTCCCGCACGAATACAACACCCCGGCTTCCTGCAGGCCGGGGTGTTCGTCTTGTCTATCGCAATTTCTCCTGCTATACTTAGGGCAAAGGAGCGGTGGGCAGACCCCCGCCGGAGAAATGGCTATGGAGTATCGTGATTGGACGAAAAAAGACGGCATCGGGCGGGACATCTCCACCTCGCTGCTGGGCTACGGGTGTATGCGCTTCCCCACCCTGCCGGATGGCCGCATCGACGAAGTGCGGGCCGAAAAGCTGCTGAACACTGCCCGGGAGGCGGGCGTCAACTACTTTGACACCGCTTTCCCCTACCACGGCGGTGAGAGCGAACCTTTCGTGGGCCGGGTCATTGCCAAGTGGCCTCGGGAGAGCTTCTACCTCGCCACCAAGCTGCCTCTGTGGAGCTGCAAGACCCTCGACGAGGCCAAAGACATCTTCGAGAAGCAGTTCGAGCGGCTGGGCGTGGACTACATCGACTTCTATCTGCTGCATTCCCTGCACAAAGCCCGCTACGATGCGGCCAAAGAGATGGGCATCGTAGACTGGCTCTGGGAGCAGAAGGCTGCCGGGCGCATCCGGAATTTTGGCTTTTCCTGCCACGACAACGCGGCGGGCTTCGAACATATCCTGCGCGACCAGCCGTGGGACTTCTGCCAGCTGCAGTACAACTACCTCGACACCGATGACCGTGCCGAGGAGATCGCAGGCGACCGGGGCTATGCTCTTACCGAAGAACTGAATGTTCCCCTCATCATCATGGAACCCATCAAGGGCGGTACGCTGGCACAGCTGCCGCCGGACGCTGCCGCGCCGCTGAATGCACTGGACGCCGACGCCAGCGCGGCCTCGTGGGCGCTGCGCTGGGTGGCCAGCCACAAAAATGTGAAGGTCGTCCTCTCCGGCATGAGCGCAGAAGACCAGCTGGACGACAACCTCGCCACCTTCGGAGATTTCCGCCCCATGACCGACGCCGAGAACGCCGCCATCCGGCAGACTGCCGATGTCCTGCGCAGCCACATCAAAATCGGCTGCACCGGCTGCCGCTACTGTATGCCCTGCCCCATGGGCGTGGATATTCCGGACAATTTCAGCATCTGGAATAAGCTCGGGATGTTCGGCAATAAGGACGCCATCCGCCAGCAGTGGACAGCCTGCTTCCCGGATGCCGAAAAGGCCATTCACTGCATCCGCTGCGGCAAGTGTGAGGCCGTCTGCCCCCAGCATCTGCCGATTCGGGACTCTCTTGCAAAGCTCCAGACGGAACTGGACAATTTATAATGAGTGAAAGCGGGCGCTCCTCTGTCTCTCCGGACAGGTGGAGCGCCCGCTTTTTGTTTAACCTACGTTGATGTGACCCACCGGGAGGACTTTGCGCTTGTTGTCATCGGGCTTTGCCGTCAGGCTGATCGCCAGCGACACCGGGCCAACGCGGCCCATGAACATACAGGCCATATACAGCAGCTTTGCGCCGGTGTTCAGCTGTCCAGTGACACCCACCGACAGGCCCACCGTACCGAACGCCGAGCAGGACTCGAAGATGCAGTCGATGACCGACACCGTCTCTGCGGTGTTGTAGTACACCACGACGGCAGAGCCGAACGCCGCCACCGCGCCGATGACGATGATGGTCAGAGCGCGGTAGACCGTCTTGGACTCGATGTGGTGGCCGCCGATGACGCAGTCGTCGCGGCCCTGTGCCACGCTGCGGATGGTCAGGATGAGTACCGCGAAGGTCGTCACCTTGACGCCGCCGCCCGTCGAACCAGGGGCCGCACCGATGAACTGCAGCACGCTCATCAGCAGCTTGCTGATGGGGCTGCAGGCCGCGAGGTCGATGGTGTTCATACCCGCAGTACGGGTGGATACCGACTGGAACAGCGCCGCCATTATCTTGCCCGGGACGGACAGGCCGCCCATCGTCCTGGGGTTCGACCACTCGAGCAGGGCCAGCAGCACCGCGCCGCCCACCCAGAAGATGACCGAGAACTGCAACACGACTTTCGCGTGGAGAGAGAGCCGCCGCTTTTTGCGGTACTCCGCCAGCTCCACCCAGACCATGAAGCCCAGACCACCGGCCATGATCATGAACATGATGACAGCCTGCACATAGTAGTTGTTGACGTACGGCACCAGCGAGGAGTAGTCTCCAAACCGTCCGAAGAGGTCAAAGCCTGCGTTGCAGAAAGCCGAGATGGCCGTGAACACGCTGACCCACACACCCTCTGCGCCGAACTGCGGCACAAATGCGAAGAGCAGCAGCACGATGCCCACGGCCTCAAAAGCCGCCGCCAGCTTGATGACGATCTTCAGCACCTCAGTGGCCTTGGACAGGCCGTCTGCCGAGACGCTCTCGCCCAGCAGCCGCAGGTCGCGGAAGCCCATCCGCCGCCGGGCCGCCAGAGCGAAGAAGCTGGTGAGGGTGACAAGGCCGAGGCCTCCCACTTGAATGAGCATCAGGATGATTACCTGCCCGAACAGCGAAAACTGACTCCATGTATCCCGCACGACGAGGCCCGTCACGCAGGTGGCACTGGTGGCGGTGAACATGGCGTCGATGACGCCCAGCCGCCCCGTCCTGCTGGAAATGGGCAGGGTAAGCAGCAGCGTCCCCACCGCGATGACCAGCAGAAAGCTGCTGCAGATGGTCTGCGTCGCACTGCTGCCCGCCAGCCAGCCCTTGTTGGGCCGGCGTGTCCGCTTTTTGGTTTTGTTTTTTCCCATTGCAACCTCCCGGGGCTCCCCCAGGCCAGCAGCCAGAGGGGCGAGTCGTTCTGCCGCCCCTGCGCAAAGTTTCCCGGCGCAGGAGCCTCTCTTTATAGGATACACCTTTTTTCTCTCCGATTCAACTTGATTTTGTGCGCTGTTTGCGGTATCATATCTGTAATGTGTCTCAGTAGCTCAGTTGGATAGAGCGTCCCCCTCCTAAGGTTGCGTTACAACGGCCACCTCAAAAAAAACTAAATAAGGGATTGCAGTTCGACTTTGATCGGGCTATAATCATATATCAGACACGTCCATATAGCTCAGCTGGATAGAGCACACGCCTCCTAAGCGTGGGGTCGGAGGTTCAAATCCTCTTATGGACGCCAGTGAACAACGCCGAAAGCCTTTGTTTTCAAGGGTTTTCGGCTTTTCTTATATAAAAAGCTACGAAAAAGCTCTTTCACTGTATGAGATAAAATTCTACTCCAAAATTTGATTTTTGACAACCCCTCCAGAATCGAACGGTTGTTATAAGACAAAATCGCCAGCTAATTTTTAGCAGAAAACGGGCTGTTCTTGCTAATGAAAATGCCCTTCCTGCTAATCAGCCCCAAAATCGTGCCAAAAATCCAGCTAATCAAAAAAGGCGGATGTTTTGAATACCATGCAGTTATAGCAGATAAAATTAAATATCGTTATGTACATAGAGCGTCTATTTGCCCCGCATTGGGGATGGATAGGCGCTCTTTTTTTATGCCCAAACCCATGGGCAAATACAAGAGATTGGAGGTGTTTTATTTGAGCAAGCCTGTTTATACCGCAGACAAGCCGAGCGACTGTCATTACTGCTACTTCTGGACGAATGGCAGAAAGGGCTGCCGTCTGGGTAGAAATAATTGCTACTACTTAATCTCTTTGCCGCCGAAACCCAAGTCGGAATGTGATGGCTGTCCCTATGGGCGAGATCACCCGTGCATTGGTTGGTGTACGAAGAAGGTTATGCGTGAAGTGGGGCTTCGTTGATATGGATGTGTATGAACAGGAATACCGCTTCTACTATTTTGCCCGATGTCCTTACGAAAAGACGGATACGACTTTCCGCAGCATTCCGCTGACAACAGAAAGTTTTCCGCAGAAAGAAGGTGGTGAAGCCGTGTGAGTTTTGATTATTTTTACGGTCAGCAATCCGATCTATTCACATTCTATCGAGTTCCGAAGGTGTTGTTCACGAACGAGAGGTTCTGGAATATTTCTGCCGATGCCAAGATGCTGTATGGCATTTTGCTTGACCGCATGAGCCTGTCTGCCAAGAATGGTTGGATAGATAAAAACGGTAGAGTGTATATCATTTTTACAATCGACGAAGCGAAGATGGCTCTGAACTGTGCTGAACAAAAGGCTATCAAGCTGCTCAGTGAACTTGAGAAGAAAGCAGGATTGATTGAACGTAAGCGCCAGGGTTTGGGAAAGCCCAACCTGATCTATGTGAAGAACTTTATCTCTGCTGTGGATTCACAACTCTTGAATTGTGAAAATCACAATTCTGGAACAATGGAAATCACAACTCAAGAACTTCCGAAATCACAATGTAATAATACTGATATTAAAAATACTGAATTTAGTGATACTGATTCTATCTTTCCTTCCGGAAATGGTGGAATGATGGACGAGAATGACCGGTATCAAGAATACTTTGATTATTTCTCGGATCAGCTTAGTATGGATTTGTTGAAGAAGGATTACCCTTACGATTCCGAAATGCTGGATAACATTCTGGAGTTGATCGTTGAAACAGTTTGCACGAAGCGACCGTTGATTCGCATTGGTGCAGAGGAGCGTCCGGCAGAAATTGTCCGCAGTCGGTTTATGAAACTGAATGCCGAACACATTCGATATGTTATGGACTGCTTCAAGGAGAACACCACAAAGATTAGAAATATCCGTCAGTATATGCTGACTACGATATACAATGCGCCGACGACAATAGACACCTACTACGATGCTCTTGTTCGGCACGATATGTCACACGGATATTTGGAAGGAGGATTTAAGAAATTGAAAATGAAGCGAGAGGAAGGAGAGTGACGATAAATGTCGAAAAAAGCAACCATCATTGCGGTGGTCAATCAGAAAGGAGGCACTGGAAAGACCACCACCACCGAGAATCTGGGCGTTGGCTTGGCTCTTGAAGGAAAAAAGGTGCTTCTGGTAGACACCGATCCCCAGGCTTCCCTGACGGTCAGTTTGGGCAATCCCTGCCCGGATGATCTGTCTCCGACACTTTCCGATCTGATGGGAAAGATTATGATGGAAAACCCTATTACTCCCGATGAAGGGATTCTTCATCATCCGGAGGGCGTTGATTTGGTGCCGTCCAACATCGAACTCTCAGGTATGGAGGTAGCACTGGTCAATGCCATGAGCCGGGAAACCATTCTCCGGCAATACCTGGATACAGTCAAACAGAATTATGATTACATTCTTCTTGACTGTATGCCGTCTTTGGGTATGCTGACCGTCAATGCGTTGGCAGCTGCCGACAATGTGCTGATACCGGTTCAGGCAGCATACCTTCCTGCAAAGGGTCTGGAACAGCTGCTTGGAACCATCAACAAGGTCAAGAGGCAAATCAACCCGAAACTGAGGATTGAAGGGATTCTTCTGACGATGGTGGACAGCCGCACCAACTACTCCAAAGACATCAGCAATCTGATTCGGGAGAGCTACGGCGGAAAGCTGAAGGTTTACAAGACCGACATTCCCCGCTCTGTCCGTGCAGAGGAAATCAGCGCAGAGGGAACCAGTATCTTCAAGCATGATCCCAAAGGCAAAGTTGCCGAAGCCTATAAAATTCTGACGAAGGAGGTGTTAAACAATGCAGAAAAAAGGCGCAAACATCAGCTTGAAGGGGTACGATGATATTTTCTCCACCGATCAATCCAGAGCTGAAGCCCAGCAGGAGCGTGTGCAGGAAATTCCGCTTTCTGAGCTACACCCCTTTGAGGGACACCCCTTCCGTGTGGTTGATGATGAAGAAATGATGAAAACGGCAGAGAGCGTCCGAGATTTCGGAGTTCTCACTCCTGCGATTGTCCGTCCTGACCCCGACGGTGGTTATGAAATCGTTTCTGGTCACAGGCGGCACCGGGCATCGGAGCTTGCGGGTAAGGAAACCATGCCTGCGATTGTTCGTGACCTGGACGATGATGCAGCCATTATTTTGATGGTTGATGCGAATTTGCAGAGGGAGAGTATCCTGCCGAGTGAAAGAGCATTTGCTTATAAGATGAAGCTGGATGCGATTAAACATCAAGGTCAACGCACCGATTTAACTTCATCCCAAGTTGGGATGAAGTTGCAGGCAATGGATATAGTCGGTCAGGAGGCAGGAGAAAGCAGAAATCAGGTACACCGTTATATCCGTCTGACCGAACTGATTCCGGAACTGCTGGATATGGTAGATACGGGTCAGATCAAATTCAATCCTGCGGTGGAGCTTTCCTATCTGGCAAGTGAAGAACAGAAGGATTTTCTTTCTGCAATGGATTATGCTCAAGCAGCTCCTTCCCTTTCGCAAGCACAGCGAATTAAAAAGCTCGCACAGGAGGGCGAGTGTACGCTGGATGCGATGTGCGAGATTATGAATGAAATCAAGAAGGGAGAGCTGGACAGAGTAACCTTCAAAACGGATTCGTTGCGAAAATACTTCCCGAAGTCCTATACCAACAAGCAGATGGAGGATAAAATCATTCAGCTTTTGGAGCAATGGCAGAAAAAAAGAGAAAAATCAATGGAAAGGTAAGGTAAAAAATGTTTACACCCAAAAACATTCAGGGCGCTTTGGAAGAACTCTACGACCTTTGCGATCCTGATTATATGGTAGATATGCTCGTAAACTACAGTGAGGAGTTCGATGATATTTCTCCTGCGCTTCTGGCAAAGTCGTTTCAGAAAAATGCCGAGATGATTAGCGAGTATCGAGTATTGTCCTCTGCTGGTGAGGGTATCGACTATCAGGGAAAGGTACTTCTGAACAGCAGAGCCGTGCGGCTTCTGTCCTATGTAGAAGATATGAGCGGCGATGAAAAAGTTCGCACGATTCAGAGCAAGGAGCTGTGGTTAGCAGAAGATATGACATTCTATGTGGTGTCCTGTATGTCTACGATCACGATGGACAAGGAAGAAGCCATTTGTCTTAACGAACACCGCAGCGTGGTTACTACGGTGGAATGCGAGGACGATATTTTCTTCGACATGGGTTCCCTGATTTGCGAACTGGACGATATTTGCTTGTTCGAGCTTTTAGCCGATGTGGATGCGACTATTTATGAACTGTAACAGGTTCATGGATGGTCGCTTTTCTTATTTCCAAAGAAACGGAGGTATCGAAACTTGAAAGAATACGATGTGAAGATCACCGAAACCTTGGAGAAAACGGTTACGGTGCAAGCAGAATCTCACGATGCGGCAGAGGAACAGGTTAGAGCCGCTTATTACAATTCGGAGTACATTCTGGACTCCGAAAACTTTACCGGTGTTGCGTTCGGCACGACCGAGGAACGGGAGGTTCAGAAAGAACAGGCAGATACCATGAATGTGTTGCTGGTAAAGCCGTTCATGTATCCGCAGGCTGTGCAGATCGGCTGTGAGCTGGAGGATTTGCAGAAAGCCGTAGGTGGCGATATTGAGGCAACTTATCCGTTCAATGAGCCGGTTGCACTGGTGATGCACGACGAAGGTAAACTCGTAGGCAAAGAACTGAACCGTGCGCTGCGTGATGATGACGGCGATATTTATGACATTATCGCCGGTGATTTTCTGGTTGTGGGATTGGGCGAGGATGATTTTTGTTCTCTGTCCCCGGAACTGATGAAGCAGTTTGAGGAACACTTTCATCAGCCTGAGACTTTTGTACGCATGGGGCGCAGCATTATGGCGCTTCCCCTGCCGGATGACATGGTGAAGAAAGAAGATGCACCTGTCAAAGCTGATTCGGTTCCCCACAAAAGTAACCCTGACCGAGATGTTCTGTAAGGAGGTTCTTATGCAAAGAAATTCGACGATTGGAGAGCTGATGGAGCGAAAGCGGATTCAGGATGGTGCCAAGGAGTACCAGGGACATACCTATATGGACTTGGCACGATTTGATGACGCCACCAAGCACATGATTATTTTCGATGTGCTGACCGATGAATCGCCTGTCGGTTGGAAAGGCGAAAGAAATCGCCTGTATTTGAGCGATGTGGGTTATCAGAAGGCTCTGGATAACCAGAAAGCTGGCAATATCAAGATTATCAGCCATGCCGCAGTTGCCAAGGGCAATCTGTATTACGACCACAGAGATATGGCACGATAATCTGTTCACTCTACTGCTTGCAGGAGGTGATGAATCATGCAGGAAGAAGTTGAAAACAGAACAGTAAACCTGGCGATCAGCACAACCAAGCTGACGGGGCGCACTATCATTGCCGGTATCCGCAAGTATTTGCAGCACCGGGAAAAAGTGAAGATGAAAAAGGCACGAGACCCTGCCGTTCATGGAAAGCAATCCGTGAAACAGCTTTTGGGACAGAATCAGGGTGCTACGAATGTTGAGATCGACAAAGAGAGTATCCGTGATTTTGAAAAGCTCGCCAAGAAGTATGGCGTGGACTTTGCCGTAAGAAAAGATAAGTCCGTTGATCCTCCCCGGTTTCTTGTTTTTGTCCGTTCTAAAGATGCAGATGCTTTGGATGCAATCTGCAAGGAACATCAGGCAAGGGCATTAACCAAGAATGAAAAGCCGAGCGTTCTGGCGCAGCTGAAGAAGTTCAAGGAAATTGTCGCAGCGATTCCGAAGAAGGTTCGAGAGAAGAAACAGGAGCGTGATCTGTGATGGATAAGAGAAAAATGAAAAAGCTCCTGATTCTGAATTTACCGTATTTTCTGGTAGGGTTGTTCGCTACGAATTTAGGAGAAGCATGGAGATTGGCTGAGGGGGCAGATTCATCTGCGAAAATCCTCAGCTTTTTTCATGCCCTTCCGATAGCCCTGAACAATCCGTTTCCCAGCTTTCACCCGTTGGATTTGCTGATTGGTATTCTCTGCGGCGCAGGACTTCGGCTGGCTGTCTATCTAAAAGGCAAAAACGCAAAGAAGTACCGACACAATGTTGAGTACGGTTCTGCTCGTTGGGGAACGGCAAAAGATATTGAGCCGTTTATTGCACCAAAGTTCGAGGACAATGTGATCCTGACGAAAACGGAGCGGCTGATGATGAGCAATCGCCCGAAGAATCCTGCCAATGCCCGAAATAAGAATGTTCTGATTATCGGCGGTTCGGGTTCCGGTAAAACTCGCTTTTGGTTGAAGCCAAACCTTCTCCAGATGCACAGTTCCTATGTGGTCACTGACCCGAAAGGCAGCATCGTGATTGAGTGCGGCAACGCCCTTTTGAAGCATGGCTACACCATCAAGATTTTCAACACCATCAACTTTCAGAAGTCGATGCACTATAACCCATTTGCCTATATCCATTCAGAAAAAGACATTCTGAAACTGGTGACAACGCTGATTGCCAACACAAAGGGTGATGGAAAAGCCGGTGATGAGTTCTGGACGAAGGCGGAAACGCTGCTCTACTGTGCCTTGATCGGATATATCCACTATGAAGCTCCGGTTGAGGAACAGAATTTCTCCACCCTGATTGAGTTCCTGAACGCAATGGAGGTGCGGGAAGATGATGAGGAGTTCCAGAACCCGGTGGATCTGATGTTTGAAGCCCTGGAAAAGAAAAAGCCGAATCACTTTGCAGTCCGTCAGTATAAAAAATACAAGCTGGCTGCCGGCAAGACCGCTAAGTCGATTTTGATTTCCTGCGGCGCTCGTCTGGCTCCTTTTGATATTCAGGAGGTCAGAGATGTGACTGCCTATGACGAGTTGCAGTTGGATACTCTCGGAGATAAGAAAACGGCGCTCTTTCTGATTATGTCAGATACGGATGCGACGTTTAATTTTTTGATCTCCATGATTTACACACAGCTGTTCAACTTGTTGTGCGAGAAAGCAGATGATGTGTACGGCGGCAGACTGCCGGTTCATGTGCGCTGCTTGATTGATGAGATGGCAAACATCGGTCAGATTCCCAATCTGGAAAAACTGGTAGCGACAATCCGAAGCCGTGAAATATCGGCTTGCCTTGTTCTCCAGGCACAATCACAGCTGAAAGCCATTTATAAAGACAATGCCGATACCATCATCGGCAACATGGATTCCCGAATTTTCCTGGGTGGTTCTGAGCCAACCACGCTCAAAGAACTGAATCAGGCATTGGGAAAAGAAACTATCGACACCTACAACACCTCCAACACCAGAGGTAACAGCCCGTCTTACGGCTTGAATTATCAGAAGTTAGGCAAAGACCTTGCGAGCGTAGATGAGCTTGCGGTTCTGGATGGCAGCAAGTGTATTTTGCAGTTGCGTGGTGTCAGACCGTTTCTTTCTGACAAGTACGATCTGACGCAGCACCCCAATTATAAGTACACATCAGACTTTGATAAGAGAAATGAGTTCAACATTGAGCAGTTTCTGAGTCGAAGGTTGAAGCTCAAGGCAGGTGATGAGTTTGTGGTAGTCGATGCGGATTAAGGAGGTTTCTGTTTGGAAAATCTGAAAACGGTATCTGCCCTGGTTAAGAACATCTTGGAACACGACCACAAGGCAAGAAATACCGACAATCATTTGTACCTGATGGTACTGGAACACTATTCCGGTCTGCGTGGCATCGACATTCATGCCATGACGGTTCCTGTGTTTTTGAAGGAACTGGATAGACGCAGCTTTCCGGGGTTTGAAACTGTCCGCAGAAGCAGACAGAAAGTGCAGGCAACCTACCCTGACCTTGCTCCCAGTGAAGCCGTAGGCAAGCGCAGAGCAAAAAATGAGGTTGTATATCGAGAATTTGCAGAAAGCGAGGTGTAAAAAAAATGACTTGGTGGATCACGGATACCTCTATTGGGCAGCGATTGAAGTTCGTTAGACGATTTCGCCGCCTTACCCAGAAAGAGCTTGGACTCCTGATGGGGTATTCCGAGAAAACAGCGGATGTCCGTATTGCTCAGTATGAGAAAAACGCTCGAACCCCTAATGCAGAAACCACAGCGAAACTCGCAGAGGTTCTGAAGGTTTCACCTGTCGTTTTTTCACCGACAATCTGTGCTTCTCGTGAAGATTTGTTGCAGTCAATGTATTGGCTGTTTCTTATGAAAGGTGGTGGTGATATATATGATTGTGAAACTGAATATGCAAGAAGCAGAATGGAACAGAAACTTGGCGTGATAACCGTCGAGGAGTTCCTTGAAAAGATTCTCGTAAACTAAGCCTTCCGTCCGGTTTTGATGCCGGTAGTACGGAGGGCTTTTTCTATTCTCAAAACAATTTCAAATTTTAGGAGGAAAATATTATGGCATTTTTCAATAGCGCAGTAACCGTTCTTCAGACTCTCGTTATCGCTCTGGGCGCAGGTCTTGGCATCTGGGGTGCAATCAATCTGCTTGAGGGCTACGGCAACGATAACCCCGGCGCAAAGTCCCAGGGCATGAAGCAGCTCATGGCTGGCGGCGGTGTTGCCCTCATCGGCACCACCCTTGTACCTCTGCTCTCCGGACTGTTCGGTTAATCACAAAACAAGGAGGTAATCGCCTTTGGACAGCATACTCCAACAGATCACAGACTGGCTGAAAGAAATGCTCGTTTCAGCTATTATGGGAAATCTGTCGGGGATGTTTGAGTCCGTCAACAACCAGGTTGGCGAGATAGCAACCTCCGTTGGCATGACCCCGGCGAATTTTTCGCCGGGTGTCTTTGCCATGGTACGAAACATCTCCGAGTCAGTGATTATCCCAATCGCAGGCTTGATTCTGACCTTCATTGCCTGTTATGAGCTAATTCAGATGATTATTGACCACAACAATCTGGCAAATTTTGAAACCTGGATCTTCTTCAAATGGGTGTTCAAGACTTTTGTTGCGGTCATGTTAATCACAAACACATTCAATATCACGATGGCTGTGTTTGATGTGACACAGCACGTTATAAACGCAAGCGCCGGTATCATATCCGGAAATACTGCCATAGATGCTTCGGCATTGGAAACAATGGAAGAAACGCTGATGGCAATGGATTTGGGTCCTTTGCTCGGCTTGTTCCTGCAATCCTTTATCGTGCAGGTCACGATGTCCGCTTTGGCAATCATCATCTTTGTGATCGTCTACGGTCGAATGATTGAAATTTATCTGATGGTCAGCCTTGCCCCGATTCCGCTTTCCACTTTTGGAAACAGAGAACAGAGCAATATCGGACAGAATTATCTGCGTTCGCTGTTTGCAATCGGATTCCAGGGATTCCTGATTATGATCTGCGTGGGCATTTATGCGGTGCTGATTCAGTCTATCGCATTCAGTGATGACATCATCGGTTCTATCTGGGGTGTTATGGGCTACACCGTCCTTTTGTGCTTCACCCTGTTTAAGACTGGTTCGCTTGCGAAGGGTGTATTCAGCGCTCACTAAGGGAAGGAGGAAATTGTTTGGCAGCGTATATTCCCGTACCTCGTGACCTGACGAGGGTAAAAACAAAAGTGTTCTTCAATCTGACGAAACGGCAGTTACTTTGCTTTGGTGCGGCGGCGCTCATCGGAGTGCCGATTTTCTTTCTGGTCAAAGCAACCGGAAATGTGAGCCTTGCAGCACTGTCCATGATGATCGTCATGTTACCGTTGTTCTTTCTGGCAATGTATGAAAAGGATAGTCAGCCGTTGGAAGTGGTTGTAGAACACTTCATTCAGACCAAATTCGTTCGTCCCAAGGTTCGCCCTTATCAGACGGACAACTATTATGACGCTTTGATGCGTCAGTACAAACTGGAAAAGGAGGTTGAACGAATTGTTTTTCAAAAAGAAGCCACAGGCAAGAAACATCAAAATGCCTGCAAATCTGAATCGGAAGCAGCAGCGAGAAATTAAAGCTGTTGTGGAACGGGCAAAGAAGGACAACGGTATTCCGCAGACTGCACAGCAGTCCATTCCCTTTCAGAGAATGTTCCCGGATGGCATCTGCCGTGTCACTGACAGTTATTACACCAAGACCATTCAGTTTCAGGACATCAACTATCAGCTGGCACAGCAGGAAGATAAGACTGCCATCTTCGATGAGTGGTGCAGTTTCCTGAATTTCTTTGACAGCTCCATTCACTTTGAGCTTTCCTTTATGAACCTGAGTACCGATGCTGAAAGCTTTGAAAAGAGTATCCGTATCCCGTTCAAGAAGGACAGCTTCAATCCCGTCCGTGCCGAGTATAGCCAGATGCTGAAAAAGCAGTTGGCGCAGGGCAACAACGGCTTGACCAAAACCAAGTACCTGACATTCGGCATTGAAGCCGAATCCATGCGGCAGGCAAAGCCGAGACTCAACCATATCGAAAACGATCTGCTCAATAACTTTCGGCGTTTGGGTGTCATTGCCACTACCATGAACGGCAAAGAGCGGCTGCATCTGATGCACTCTATGTTCCACATGGGTGATAATGATAAGTTCTTCTTCGATTGGAAGTATCTTGTGGAATCCGGGCTGTCCGTAAAGGACTTCATTGCTCCGACGGCGTTTGCCTTTAAGACCAACCGCACCTTCCAGATGGGCAGTATCTTCGGTTCGATGTCTTATCTGGCAATTACGGCATCAGACCTGTCTGATCGTATGCTGGCGGATTTTCTGGATATGGAATCCACGCAGATCGTGACCATGCACATCCAGTCGGTTGACCAGACTGCGGCGATTAAGACCATCAAGAGAATCATCACCGAGCTTGACCGTTCCAAAATCGAGGAACAGAAAAAGGCTGTGCGTTCTGGCTATGACATGGACATTATCCCATCTGACCTTGCTACCTATGGTAAAGATGCGAAGTCACTTCTGAAAGAATTGCAGAGCCAGAATGAGCGAATGTTCATGGTGACATTTCTGGTGCTGAACACCGGGCGCACCGAGCAGGAACTGGAGAACAATGTGTTCCAGGCACAGAGCATCGCCCAGAAGCATAACTGCAATCTGCGTCGTTTGGATTTTCAGCAGGAATCCGGACTGATGAGCAGCCTGCCTTTGGCACAAAACCTGATTGAGATTCGTCGTGGCCTGACTACCAGTTCCACGGCTATTTTTGTGCCTTTCACCACGCAGGAGCTGTTCCAGAATGGTGGAGAAACGCTCTATTACGGGCTGAATGCTCTGTCGAACAACCTTATCATGGTGGACAGAAAGAAGCTCAAGAACCCCAACGGACTGATTCTGGGTACTCCCGGTTCCGGTAAATCCTTTTCCGCAAAGCGTGAAATCACCAATGCGTTCCTGGTTACGGATGACGATATTATCATCTGCGACCCCGAAGCGGAATATGCGGCTCTGGTTCACAAGTTCAATGGTCAGGTGGTAAAAATCAGCTCCTCCAGTACCAACTATATCAACCCTATGGACATCAACCTGAACTACTCTGAGGATGACAACCCGGTAGCACTGAAAGCTGATTTTATCCTGTCCCTCTGTGAGTTGATTATGGGCAGTAAGGATGGCTTGCAGCCTATCGAAAAGACGGTTATCGACCGTTGTGTGCATCAGATTTACCAGAGATATTTCGACAATCCTGCCCCTGAGAATATGCCGATCCTTGAGGATTTGTATGATGCCCTTCTGAAACAGGACGAAAAGGAAGCCCACCATGTAGCGACCGCCTTGGAAATCTATGTTAAGGGTTCTCTGAAACTGTTTAACAACAGAACCAATGTGGATATTCAGAATCGTCTGGTGTGCTTCGACATTAAGGAGCTGGGCAATCAGCTGAAAAAAATCGGTATGCTGATCGTTCAGGATCAGGTCTGGGGGCGTGTAACTGCCAACCGTTCTGCCGGTAAATCGACCAGATATTATATTGACGAGTTCCATCTGCTTCTGAAGGAAGAACAGACGGCAACCTATTCCGTAGAAATCTGGAAGCGATTCCGTAAATGGGGCGGCTTGCCGACCGGTATTACTCAGAATGTCAAAGACCTGCTTCGTTCCCCGGAGATTGCCAACATCCTCGAAAACTCTGATTTCATCTATATGCTGAATCAGGCAAGCGATGACCGAAGTATTCTGGCACAGCGGTTGAACATTTCGCCGCATCAGCTGTCCTATGTAACCAACTCCGGTGAGGGCGAAGGACTTCTGTTCTATGGCAATGTGATTCTGCCGTTCATTGACCGATTCCCGACAGATCTGGAACTGTATCGCATTATGACCACGAAGTTAAACGAGGTGGCACAGGAAAAGGAGGCGTAATGTATGGCGAAAAGACCTACACGACTCCGTTTTACCGAAGATGACCTTGCAGATTCTCATGTGAAGAAAGCTGCCGACCGTGCAGATAAGGCGGTTGATAGGGCTGAAAAAGCGGCAGACAAATTGGCTTCTAAAAAGGCAAAGCCGAAGCTAAAGCTGGAAACAGATGCAGCCGGTTCCCGTAAAGCAAAGCTCCGTTTTGAAAAAGCGGAGTTTACGGAAATCGAGCGCCCATCTGTGGCAAAGCACATGGCAAGCCGTGGTGCCGCAGTCACGCTCACATCCAAAGCACATCGGGCGGTGTCAGAATATGAGGATGATAATATCGGCGTTCAGGCTGTGCAGGAAACGACCAAGGCTGTTGAATCCACTGTCTATACCGTCGATCATGCCGTTTACAGTCACAAGCTGAAAGCCTACGACAAGGCGGAAAAGCTGGTTGAGAAGTCAGATAAAGCAAATGTAAATGCCCTGTATGAGAAGTTCAAAAAGGACAACCCCGATGCCGGTTCCAATCCCTTTTCCCGTTGGCAACAGAAAAGGGCAATCAAGAAAGAATATGCTGCCGCCAAAGCCGGTAAGAATACCGCTTCGACAACGGCTTCTGCATCTAAGGGTGCAGGCAAGGCAACGGGCAAAGCAGCTCAGGGAGCCAAGAACATCACAGAAAGAGTAACGGAGTTCTGCACCACACACTCTAAAACGATTCTGTTTGTTTTGATTGCCGGACTGCTTTTTATGATACTCTCAGGGATGTTCTCGTCTTGTTCGGCTATGTTCCAAGGCGGCACACAGATCATTCTGGGAACTTCTTTTACTGCAAAAGAGGAAGATATTATTGGTGCGGACAATGATTACAAGGCTTTGGAAGCTGCGCTCCGCAATAAAATCAATAATATCGAGCGTACTCATAGCGGATATGACGAGTACCGGTATGACCTTGATGAAATCAACCACAATCCTTATGAGCTGGCGGCGTATTTGACGGTGAAGTTTGAGGATTACACCAGAGATGAGGTGCAGGCTACCCTGCAATGGCTATTTGAGCAACAATATGAGCTGACCCTGACGGAAGTAGTAGAGATTCGTACACGAACAACATCTTCTACTGATCCCGAAACGGGAGAGACAACAACAGAGGAAGAAGATTACGAATATTATATTCTGAATGTGAAGCTCAGAAATAAGGGCTTGAACAGTGTGATTTCAAATTCCGGCTTGTCGGAAGATGATATGGAGCGATATAGAATTTTGCTTCAGACAAGGGGCAACAGACCGGATATTTTCGGAAATGACATTTACGCCACCCCTGGCGGCGAGTACACCGATTATGATATTCCGGGCGAAGCGCTGACAGACACAAGATTTGCCAATATGATTCGGGAAGCTGAAAAATATCTGGGATACCCGTATGTGTGGGGCGGCAGCAGCCCGTCTACCTCCTTTGACTGCTCCGGATTTGTTTCCTATGTAATCAATCACTGCGGAAACGGTTGGAGTGTTGGTCGTTTGACCGCAAACGGTTTGATGGGCGTATGCGACATTATCCCGAAAAGCTCTGCCAAACCGGGAGATTTGATTTTCTTCCAAGGCACTTATGATACCTCCGGTGCATCACACGTTGGTATCTATGTTGGCAATGGTATGATGATCCACTGCGGAAACCCCATTTCCTACGCTTCTATCGAATCGAATTACTGGCAACAGCATTTTTACTGCTTCGGCAGAATCAGAAACTAAAGGAGGGATGGCGATTGAGTGCCAAGTTAGACAGAATAGGTGCAGACCTTGAAAAAGCCCGTAAGAAACGGGCAGAATGGGATGCTAAGGTGAAAGACCTGGAACGCAGATACCGTGAGGAGGAAAATTCCGAAATCCATGAGATGGTTCATGCTGCGAACCTGAATCCCGAACAGCTTTCCGAGCTGCTCCGTATGTTTGCTGCGGATATGGCTCCGAAGCCTGATACGATCAATACTATGAATGAGGAGGAAACGCAGAATGAGATTTAAGAAAATTGGAGCCGCATTGCTGGCGTGTGCAATGTGTTTTGGCGTGTTTTCTACAACGGCATTTGCCTATGTAGATGAAAGCGTAGCGACTGAAGAACCTGCGGTCGAAGAAAAAGTTCCCGAAACAGAGCCGGAGGAGCCGATGCTACCGCTTACTCCCGACGGCAATCTGACTTTGGTTGATGACGCTGGCTCGCCTACGAAAAGCGGAAAGCAGTTCATTACCGCTGTAACCAAAAACGGAAACTACTTCTATATCATCATTGACCGTGATGATAAGGGCGAGGAAACCGTGCATTTTCTGAATCAGGTGGATGAAGCCGACCTGCTCAAGCTGATGGACGAGGAAGAAGTTGCAGAGTTCACCAAGCCGGTTGAGGAAACAAAGCCGGAAGTAGTTGAAACAGTTCCTGAAATTACAGAACCGACACCGGAGGAAAAGCCGAAATCCACAAATATGCTCCCGGCGATTCTTACTCTGATTGTGCTTGCCTGTGGTGGTGGATTCTTCGTATTTAAGAAAGTCCAGGAAAAGAAGAAGGCACAGGAAGCGGCAAAGCCTGACCCAGATGCTGATTATGTGGACGATGACGAGGACTATGGGTACGATCCGGAGTTTGAGGACGACGATGAAGATAGCTCCGTCGATGAAGATGATAATGAACCTGTGTAAACAGGATAGGCTTGATGCCTGGGGCAGCCTTCGGGTTGCCTTTACATAGTTTCCGCTTTCAAAAAATAAAAAAATTTGCGTTTTTGAAAGTGACATCTTGCATATACTATTAGCAGACAGTATAATAAGTACAGCGAAGCGGTTTCGAGAAATGAAAAAACTTCAATTTTTGAAAGCGGGTGACTATATGAAAACAATCACGAGAGCAAAATATCTCGATAGAATCATTGAACTGAATGGTACTCCTGACATCAAGATCATCACGGGCATTCGTCGATCTGGTAAGTCCAAATTGATGCAGGCGTATATTGCGTATCTGAAAAGCAATTTTGAAAACATCAATATTATCTTCATCGACTTCATGGATTTGGCGTATGAAGAAATCAAGGAATACCATGCCTTACACGCCTATGTGGAAGAACATTATCAGGAAGGAAAAACGAACTACCTGTTTGTAGACGAGGTTCAGATGTGTCCCAAGTTTGAGTTGGCAATCAATAGCCTGTACTCTAAGGGAAAATACGACATCTATGTAACAGGCTCTAATGCTTTCCTGTTGAGTGCAGATCTGGCAACTCTGTTTACCGGACGCTATATTGAAATTCATGTGTTTCCTTTCAGCTTCCAGGAATATTGCCAGTATTATGATGATATTAGTGACAAAGATAAGCTCTTTGATGAGTACGCTATCAAGGGCGGTTTAGCAGGTTCCTATGCTTATAGAACCGAAAAAGACAGAACAAACTATATCAAAGAGGTCTACGAAACGATTGTTACAAGGGATTTGGTACAGAAATATACTCTCCCGGACACTTTGGTTTTACAACGTCTGAGCGAGTTCCTTATGGATAATATCAGCAACCTGACTTCTCCGAATAAGGTCAGTCAGCTACTGACAGCAAATGAGACTCCAACCAATCATGTAACCGTCGGCAAGTACATTAAGTATTTGTGCAATGCTTTTGTATTTTATGATATTAAGAGATATGACATCCGAGGTAAGAAATACCTTGAAAGCTCTGAAAAGTTCTATTTGTGTGACAGCGGTATTCGATATGCAATACTGGGAAGCAGAAATATAGACTATGGCAGAGTATATGAAAACGTTGTTTGTATCGAGCTTCTTCGCCGTGGATATGATGTCTATGTCGGCAAGCTCTATCAAAAGGAAATCGACTTTGTTGCTCAGAGAGGTAGCGAAAAGATTTATATTCAGGTCAGCGACAACATTTCCGGGCAGGAAACATTTGAGAGAGAATGCTCTCCTCTGCTTCAGATTCGAGACGCTTATCCGAAAATGATTATTGCCAGAACCAAACATCCCCAATATAGCTATGAAGGAATCGAAATTCACGATATAGCCGATTGGTTGCTACAAGAATAAGCAAGGTGAAATATCTCCGTCATTCTCTTTTGAAATGATGGAGATATTTTTATTATGACGGAGATTGTAGAACAGAAAATTGTATCAGGTTGCAAAAATCCTTTCCGAACTTTTTACATAGCAGTCATGCACTACGGTGTGTGGCTGCTTATTTTTTTGTGAAAGGAGCAGATGCAAATGAAATTAGTTTTGGCTGAAAAGCCTTCGGTTGCACAGAGTATTGCCAAAGTGTTAGGTGCTGCCAAGCGTGAGGATGGCTACTTAGAGGGAAACGGATATGTGGTCAGCTGGTGTGTAGGGCATTTGGTGGAGCTGGCACAGCCGGAAGTCTATGATGCGAAGTACAGCAAATGGGCTTATGCAGACCTTCCTATCTTCCCGATGGACTGGCAGTATGAGGTTTCTGCCGGTACGAAAAAACAGTTTGGGATTCTGAAAAAGCTCATGGCCAGAGAAGATGTTGCGAGTCTTGTGTGTGCAACAGATGCCGGTCGTGAGGGCGAGCTGATCTTTCGGTTGGTGTACCACAAAGCCGGGTGCAGAAAGCCGTTTGAGCGGCTTTGGATTTCCTCGATGGAAGATGTAGCAATCAAGGAGGGCTTTGAAAATCTCAGGTCTGGAACGGAATATGATGCTTTGTATGAAGCAGCACTGTGTCGAGAACGAGCCGACTGGATTGTTGGTATTAACGCTACTCGACTTTTTTCGACCCTTTACGGGCAGACCCTGAATGTTGGTCGTGTTATGACCCCTACCCTTGCTATGGCTGTTATGCGAGAAGCTGCCATTTCCGCATTCAAGCCTGAACTGTTCTACACAGTTCAGATTGGATTGGATGGTTTTACGGCTGCAAGCGAACGCTTCAAAACCAAGGCAGCAGCCGAAGCTGTCAAACAAAGCTGTTCGGTGGCAATCGTTCAGAAAGCTGAATGTAAGGAGAAAACAGAAAAGCCGCCTGCGCTCTATGACCTGACCAGTTTACAGAGAGAAGCCAACCGTGTGCTTGGCTACACGGCACAGCAGACCTTGGACTACACGCAGAACCTCTATGAAAAGAAACTGGTCACTTATCCCCGTACCGACAGCAGGTTTCTGACGGAAGATATGGCACATAGCCTGACCGACCTCGTAAAGCTGGCTTTCCACACATTCCCCGTGGAGGATGTGGATAACATACCAGTTCATGCAGAGCAGGTTGTGAATAACAAAAAGGTCACAGATCACCATGCCATCATTCCGACCAGAGAATTGCAGAAATGCAATCTGAGCGAACTTCCCAAGGGTGAACTTGCAATTTTGCAACTGATCTCGAATCGGTTGTGCGTAGCTGTTGGCGATCCGCACCGATACGCAGAGACAGTTATTGAGCTGGACTGTGGCGGTACCGTGTTTTCCACCAAAGGCAAAACTGTTGTGCAGGATGGATGGAAAGCTCTGGTTCAGAAAAATGATTCGACAAAATCCGACGAAAACGTGCAGACACTCCCTTCTGTTTCCGTTGGTGACGAAATGACCGTCAGCGGCACGGAAATCAAGGAAGGGAAAACATCTCCCCCTAAACACTTTACCGAGGATACTCTGCTTTCTGCTATGGAAACTGCCGGTGCGGACGAAATGCCTGATGAGGTGGAGCGCAAAGGTTTGGGAACGCCTGCGACCCGTGCCGGTATCATTGAGAAGCTGGTTCGCATCGGTTTTCTGGAGCGTAAGGGTGATAAGAAAACCAAACACCTGATTCCGACCCACAAGGGTACGGCTCTGGTAACAGTCA
Organism: Faecalibacterium sp. Marseille-P9590; assembly: GCF_017377665.1. NCBI lineage: Bacteria > Bacillati > Bacillota > Clostridia > Eubacteriales > Oscillospiraceae > Faecalibacterium > Faecalibacterium sp. Marseille-P9590. The sequence continues at coordinate 62,411 of NZ_JAFREF010000002.1, read as the reverse complement.
TGCCGGAACAGATTCAGTCCCCATCCATGACGGCGGATTGGGAAGAAAAATTGTTGCTCATTGAGAAAGGCGAATATGCCAGCGAGGACTTTATGGACGAGATCAAAGATGTGATTGCCGGTCTGATTCAGAACTATGAAGTAATCCGTGATTCCGAGGTTATGATGTCGAAAGAAGCCAATTCTATCGGCAAATGCCCGCTCTGCGGCAGTGCTGTAGAGGACAAAGCCAAGGCATTTTTCTGTTCCAACAGAGCTTGCAAATTTGCCCTCTGGAAAAACAATCGCTACTTTGCGAGCATCGGCAAGAGCATGACTTCTGCCACGGCGCAGAAATTGCTTGGTTCCGGCAAGGTAAAGCTCAAGAATTGCAAGTCCGAAAGAACGGGCAACACCTTTGATGCCACCGTCTTTATGGAGGTATCAGATGATGGCAAAACGAAGTTCAGTATGGAATTTGAAAATGGAGGAAAGCGCAAATGACAAATGAGTACAACCCGGATGGTAAGGAAATCCGATTTATCGACAGCCATTATAAGGATTTGTTTCATATCCCCGATGGCAGCTGTGTGCAGATTCACTACCCGGATGAAATGGTTGTGAAGCCCTGCACCTTCATTGACGAGTATCATACGCAGATCGGATACAATGTGTTTCATATCTGCCAGTTTGCAGAAATTATGGAGCGCAACGGCGCAAGCTATATGCCGGAGCCTGAGATTATGGGCGATGAAGCCGCATGGAAGGTCGGAAAGGATAGAATCCTTGCGGTGCAGACCTGCGAAGATGGTTACGACTACACCCTGTTGGATGAAAACTACAACGAGATTGATGGCGGTCAGGTTGATAACCCTGAACTGTCCATGCTCGAAGTCCGCCGGGATATTCTGGAATCCTTCGGGCTGGAGCGCCGGGAACTGCGGGCAATGTTCTATGAGGATGTCATGGAGCAGGCTTTTGAAGTCGGCAGACAGGCGGTGGTGGTCAATGACCCTATCGCTGAGCTTGCTTTTAAGCTCGACCGTTTTGCAGAGAACTTCGACCCCTATGAATATATGGATCAGGTCGATGATGTGCAGGCGCATATCCAAGAAATCAAGGCAGATCTTGCCGCTGGTAATACGGCTCCGTATCGTGAGTTCCTGAATACAGCCATTGAAGAAGCCCGTGAGGAAACTGCGGTTGAGGTTGCCAAAGTGCTGAAAAGTCAGCTGGATAAGCTCGACTCTCCGAAGCGTGAGTCGGTCATGGAAAAACTGGCACAGGCCGCAGAAAAAGCTGCGCCTGCCAGTCCCTCTCCCAAACGCAAAGAGCCTGAACGATAAGGAGGACACGGATATGAAAAACGAAAAATGGGATGATGTTCACGGAAATACCACCCCGGATGACAGAATGGTTGCTTTTCTGGAAAGCCCCACGGATTCCTATGCGATTCTTCAGCTGCGGGAAGATGTAGACGATAATATCCCGCTCATGTTTGCAAATTACAGCTACCTTCAGAAGAAAGAAATGGAGCCTGAGATTGACCGTTACGAGGTGGTCTATCATGGCTCCATTTCTATGTCCGAGGATGTGAATCGGCAGCTGGAAGATTTGTATGTAAAGTTCAATATTGACCACCCGGATGATTTCCATGGTCACAGTATGTCGGTCAGCGACATCGTAGCCTTAAAGGTAGTCGGTGAGGTATCCTTTCACTATGTAGATTCTGTTGGGTTTCAGAAGCTGGAAAACTTTATGAAGTCCGAAAACTACCTGAAAAACGCAGAGATGGCAATGGAAGATGATTATGGGATGATTGACGGTATCATCAATAACGGAAAAGCGTCCGGATTAGAGGAACGTCCTTCGGTGTTGGAGCAGTTAAAGGAAAAGCCCGTGCCGGATGTTTCCCATAAGCCGCCCAAGAGCCACCCGGAAAGGGAGATTGAATGATGGATTTCACACAGGATGAGCGGAACATGATGATGCTTTACAGCCCTGGCACAAGGTCAGGGCTGTGTGAAGCACTGACACTGATGAAGGAACAGCTTTCGGAGGACGAGTCAGAGCTTTTTGCTTTGGCAGACTCGGTTCTCCGTAAAGTTTCAGCCATGGACGATGCCGCCTTTGAGAAGCTGAACCTTTATCCGGATTGATAGGATTGGAGGGATACAATGAACGCAAAAGAGCGATTTTATTCCGGATTAGCAAAAGAAACGATTGGGAAAATCACCTCGAACACAGATAACTGGACTTCGTTTTTGAGAACGATGTCCCGCAACTATGAGTTCACCTATCCGGAACAGGTGATGATTTATGCTCAGCGCCCCAATGCGACCTTTTGCAAGCCCTATGAGGACTGGAACGCTGAAAATTACCGCAGATATGTAAAGCGTGGCTCTACCGGCATTGCTCTGTTTGTGATGAACAGGGATAAACCGTATCTGCGCTATGTGTTTGATGTGGCGGATACCGGCGTTCGCCGTTCTTCCCCGGAACTGAAACCGTGGGAGGTGACGCCTGAAAACCGCTCCTATGTCATGGAAGCGATGGAGCGTACCTTCGGTGTTGCCGCTGACGGGGTACTGGAAGCACAGCTTGAAGATATTGCATCCGCACTGGCGGCTGAGTATTGGGACGATTACAAAAAGCAGTTCCTCGACATCGTTGCCAACAGCTTCCTTGAGGAGTATGATGAACTCAACATCGAAGTAGCTTTCAAAAATGCGGTGGCAAACAGCGTATCCTATACGATGTATTGCCGGTTCGTGGAAAGTCCCGACAACTACTTCGAGCATGAGGATTTCCAGAAGGTGTTTGATTTTAACACCAGACAGACGGTAAATGCCCTTGGTACTGCGGTGAATGCCATCAGCACAAGGATGTTTCAGGAAATCGAAAAAGCGATTGGAGAACATGAGCAGATTAAAGCTACCGAAAGGAGTACAGATTATGAGCGAGATGACTTACAGACAGGCCGGAGATTATCAGATTCCGAACCTTCAGTTGGAGAACGAGGGAGAGAAACCTCTGGGCAAGTACGGCAGGATGCGTCGAGCATTTTTGGAACAGAACAATCCGATGCTCCTGAACGACATGATTCTGACGGAGAGCCTGTTCCCGCACCTGTGGGAGATCGAGGAAACAGCGAAAGCCAGAGTGGAGTTTCTGATGGAGCAGTACCTGAAGGACAGCCCCGCACCGGACAAGGAAACGCAGCAGATGGCGTGGGTGCAGCACATGAACAGCCTGAAAGCACAGGCGGAGGAAGTCGTGATGACGGAGCTTATCAACAGCTGAGTCTGAACCTTTTCCTCTCCGAAAATGAACAAATCAGTTTTATCGACCGAGCAGAGAGCTTTACGCCCTCTGCTTTTTCTTTTGCCCAGGAAGAAATCGACCACTTCCTTCTGCTTGGTAGCAATACCGATGAAGCCCGAAAAGTCGTAGCGCTGGAATATATGAAGCAGAAGCCGTTGGAAGAAATCGTTCAGACCTTAAAGCAGGTCTATCACGGCGGCTATGGTCTGAAAGAAGATAGCGGGAATATCTGTGCGTGGTATGCCGAGGACGGTATCCACCTTGCCAAAGGTTCCTCTGCCATTGACAGCCCCAGAGCGCAGATCGTTTCTTGGGAAACGGTTGCCGAGCGCATTGGAGAACTGCTTGAAAATGGTCGGTTCGCAACTAATGTGGAACTGGTAGAAGCATCCGGATATGAGCGTCAGAAGTTGGCAGAATCCCTGTGGCATCTTTATCACGATTTGAGTGAAGAAGCCCGTTCCAGCAACTATCTGGCAATTCTTCATCAGGAACCGTTTCGTGGTTTCCCTGACGAAACCGCAGACTTGGCTGAAAAGTTGGATGACCCTCGTTTCCACGCAACCTTGGTACAGCAGTATTCGGAATTTAGAAAAACCCTTGCGGAAAATCCCGATCTGCTTCGTTTTCACTATCACAAGCTGAATCTCATTCAGAAACAGCTGTATGAGTTGAATATGCCTTTGCGTGAGTATCAGACCGATATGATGCAGATGCCCCTTGTCCGCCAGTTCATTACGGATGATGAAGTCAATGCAGACTTGACCCGTGGAAGCGGCTTTTCCGGTGGTAAAGCCCGTATTTATAACTACTGGCAGGAGAATCATTCTGCCAAGGAAAAGATGGACTTCCTGAAGCATGAATACGGAACCGGTGGTCATTCCCATGCCTGCTCTGGTGCAACGCACAGCGGTCAGGATCACGATGCCAAGGGTGTTGCTTACACCAAGAGCGGTTGCGATAAATTGCAGATGTCCTGGGCGCAGGTGGTGCAGAGAATCGACGGTCTGATACGAAAGGGACGCTACCTCAGCCCGGAGGAAGAAGCGGAACGACAGGCTATCGAAGAAGCTAAAACTGATCCGTTGGAAGATGTTTATGACCGTTTCGCAGTGATTGATACCGAGGATGGCGAGTATGCGATCTGGGATAATCAGACCGATGACTACTATGTAGACCCGGAAGGCGTTACGGAATACTTCACGGACGAATGGCTTGCCAATGACTATTTGGAGGAAGTTCGTCAGTCCGTAGCTGCGATGGAGTCGGTTCAGCCAGAAGCGCCTGTGGCAGAGCCTGCCGAAGTTGTGGAAGCATCTGCTTCCGAGGAACCGAAATGGAATTATCAGGTCGGTGACACGGTATATCTGGACGATACAGCTTTCCGTGTGGAGCAGATCACGGACAGAGAAGTTCAGCTGCGTGACCCTACGCTTGCTTATCCCATCTTCCGTGCCGAGAATCGTGAGAATTTCGAGCGTATGCTCTCTCAGGACGAAAGAAACCATGCGGTAAGGGTTGATGCCCAAACCGAAGAAAAGCCCGTTACAGAGGATTTTCTGGGCAAAACCGAACCGAGGGACTACACCCCTGAGTATCAGCTGTTAGACCGTCTGCGTATGGACTGCGAATACTTCCTTGGTGCAGGACAGCACAGCGAAAAGCATCTGTGGGCAGGCAACCGCCATGCACAGATTGCCAAGATGCGTGAGCTGTATGAAATGATTCCCGACAAACCAGAATGGCTGACACCTGAGATGATTAACAGCTACGAGGAGCGCATGGCTCCCCGCTATCTGGTTGCCGCCTACCATCACTTTGAAAACGGCTTCGATGATAAACTGGACTACTACACTCTGGAAGAAGCGGAAAAAGCTGCCCAGGGCTATGTGGACGGAACCATGGAGGATGACGGATTCAAGTACGATGGTGCTGCCGTTTACGATCAGCAGGAGCATAAGTGCATCCGTATCTATGGGGACTACCCTGACGAAAAGGCACACGCACAGGTCAGAGCCAGTGCGGAACCCGAACAGCAGGAACCGGAACACTTCATCGATCATTTTTATGTTGCCGAGGACATTCAGAAGCGGGGTGCGCTGGACATCAAGGAATACAGTTCCTTTGATGATGCCCTGCGAGCCTACTATGCACTTCCTGACACGCAGAGAAAAGCCCTGGGTGCAATGAATACCAGAGATCTGCCGGGTAGTCTGGACTTCGTACAGTGCGTAGATGGAAAGGACACCATCATTCAGGATTATGCCCAGGTGGACGGATGGCAGAATGCCGAAGTCATGGACATTATCGCTCAGCTTGAGCAGTCCATCACCACCAGAGAAATCCCACCTGTTCCTGCGGTGAACTTCCACATCACGGATGACAACATCGGTGAAGGTGGACCGAAGCAGAAATTCGCAAGAAACATCGCAGCCATTGAAACTCTGTTCAAACTGGAAAGCGAGAACAGGAACGCCACTACCGAAGAACAGGAGATTTTGTCGAATTATGTCGGTTGGGGCGGTCTGGCAGATGCCTTTGACCCGGACAAGGGAAATTGGGCGAAGGAGTATCAGACACTGAAAAACCTGCTTTCCGAAGATGAATATGCTGCGGCAAGAGCTTCCACCCTGAACGCACATTACACCAGCCCTACGGTCATTCGCTCCATCTACGATGCGGTCGGACAGATGGGCTTTGAAACAGGAAATATTCTGGAGCCTGCTATGGGTATCGGCAACTTCTTTGGTATGCTCCCTCCTGAAATGCAGAGCAGCCGTTTGTATGGTGTGGAACTGGATTCCATCACCGGCAGAATTGCTCAGAAGCTCTATCCCAACGCAGAAATCAAAGTAGCCGGTTTTGAAACGACAGACCGCCGAGACTTTTACGATCTGGCTGTGGGTAATGTCCCTTTCGGCAACTACAAAGTGTCCGACAAGCCGTATGACAAGCTGGGATTCTCCATTCACAACTATTTCTTTGCCAAGGCTTTGGATCAGGTTCGTCCCGGTGGTGTGGTCGCTTTTGTGACAAGCCGTTACACCATGGATTCCAAGAACTCTGACGCAAGGCGATATATGGCGCAGAGGGCGGAACTGCTTGGTGCAATCCGTCTGCCAAACGATGCCTTTAAGAAAAACGCAGGCACGGAAGTCGTGTCCGACATCCTGTTCCTGCAAAAGCGTGACCATCCGATTGACATTGTACCGGAATGGGTAAACCTTGACCGCACCGAAGAAGGACACACCATGAACAGCTACTTTGTCGCTCATCCTGAAATGGTTCTGGGCGATACGGTGGAAGAAAGTACCGCCTACGGCATGGACATTACAGTGCGTCCCATTGAGGGCATGGAACTGTCCGAACTTCTGAAAGAAGCAGTTTCCCACATCCAAGGAACCTATCAGGCTGTGGAGCTTCCCGAAGCTGACAAGGGTAAGGAAATCGAAACCATTCCTGCAACCCCGGATGTAAAGAATTTCTCTTATACCGTGGTGGATGGCAATGTGTACTTCCGTGAAAACTCCCTGATGCGCCGTGTAGACCTGAATGAGAAAGCAAAAGACCGTGTGATGGGCATGGTGGAACTTCGTGGTATCGTCAACGAGCTGATCGAATATCAGCTTGAGGATTACCCGGATGAAATGATTACTCAGAAACAGGCAGAACTGAATGATGCCTACGATGCGTTTGCCGCAAAGAACGGGCTTATCAATAATCGAGCCAATGGTCAGGCATTTGCTGACGATTCCTCCTACTATCTCCTGTGTTCTCTGGAAAATGTGGATGAGGACGGCAATCTGAAAAGCAAGGCGGATATGTTCACCAAGCGAACCATCAAGCCGGAACGCAGAGTGACGAGCGTGGATACGCCGTCCGAAGCTCTGGCAATCTCTATCGGTGAGCGTGGCAAGGTGGATTTGCCGTTTATGGCACAGCTGCTTGGAACACCTGGAGAATACGATGCGATTCAGGCAGAGCTTCGAGGGGTGATCTTCAAAGACCCGATGGCTCCCGATGCTGTGGAAGTTGGATGGCAGACTGCCGATGATTACCTTTCCGGTGATGTAAGAAGCAAGCTGCGTGTCGCACAGATGGCGGCAGACAGGGATTCTTCCTTCCACATCAATGTGGAAGCCTTGCAGAAAGCACAGCCGAAGGACTTGGATGCGTCCGAGATTGATGTGCGTTTGGGTGCAACATGGATTGATGCCGATTATATTCAGCAGTTCATGGAGGAAACCTTTGAAACGCCGTATTACTTGCGCCGTTCCATTGAGGTCAAGTTCTCCGAGCTGACCGCAGAGTGGCGCATCAACGGTAAGAGTTCTCCCAACTACAACGATGTGGCGGCGTATGTCACCTACGGTACAGAGCGAGCCAACGCATATCGGATTCTGGAGGAAACGCTGAATCTGAAGGATATTCGTATCTATGATACGATTGAAGATGCAGATGGTAAGCAGAAGCGTGTCCTCAATAAAAAAGAAACTACCCTGGCACAGCAGAAACAGCAGGCAATCAAGGATGCGTTCCGAGATTGGATTTGGAGAGATCCGCACAGACGAGAAACCCTTTCCACCAAGTACAACGAACTTTTTAACTCCACCAGACCTCGTGAGTATGATGGCTCTCATATCCGTTTCGGCGGCATGAACCCGGATATTACCCTCCGTGAACACCAGAGAAATGCTATCGCTCATGTGCTATATGGTGGAAATACGCTGCTTGCACACGAAGTTGGTGCGGGCAAGACCTTCGAGATGGCTGCATCGGCTATGGAGAGTAAACGGCTTGGATTGAGCCAGAAATCCCTGTTCGTTGTGCCGAATCACTTGACCTTACAGTGGGCAAACGAGTTCCTGCACCTCTATCCGAGTGCCAAGCTCCTTGTTGCCACCAAGAAGGATTTTGAAACAGCAAACCGTAAGAAGTTCTGCGCTCGTATCGCAACGGGTGACTATGATGCAGTCATCATCGGTCACAGCCAGTTTGAAAAAATCCCGCTTTCTGCCGAACGACAGGAACGGCAGCTGCGGGAGCAGATTGATGAGATCGAGGGTGCGATTGCGGAGCTGAAATGGCAGCGTGGCGAAAACTTCACGATCAAGCAGATGGAGAAAACACGAAAATCATTGGAAGCCAGACTGGACAAGCTCCTTGCCGCTGACAAGAAAGATGATGTCATTACCTTTGAGCAGTTGGGTGTAGACCGGCTGTTTGTGGACGAAAGCCATGCGTTCAAGAATTTGTTCCTCTACACAAAAATGCGAAATGTGGCAGGTCTGTCCACCTCCGAAGCCCAGAAATCTTCGGATATGTTTATGAAGTGCCGCTATATGGATGAGCTGACCGGCGGGCGTGGTGTGATCTTTGCAACCGGTACTCCAGTAAGTAACTCGATGACCGAGCTTTATACGGTCATGCGCTATCTCCAGTACAGTACGCTCCAGCAAAAGAACCTGACCCATTTTGATTCCTGGGCATCGACCTTCGGAGAAACAACAACTGCGATTGAGCTTGCACCGGAGGGAACCGGCTATCGTGCCAGAACCCGATTTGCGAAGTTCTTCAACCTGCCTGAACTGATGAATATGTTCAAGGAGGTTGCCGACATCAAGACCTCTGACCAGTTGCATCTCCCTGTTCCCGAAGCAAAGTTTGAAACGGTTGTGGTTCAGCCCTCTGAGTACCAGAAGGATATGGTGGCTTCCCTTTCAGAGAGAGCAGCAGATGTTCATGCCGGTATTGTAGACCCGTCCGTCGATAATATGCTCAAGATTACCAGCGACGGACGAAAATTGGGACTGGATCAGCGGCTAATGAACACCCTGTTACCCGATGACCCTGACAGCAAGCTCAATGCCTGCGTGGGAAATATCCTGCGTATCTGGCAGGACGGTCAGGCTGACAAATTGACCCAGTTGGTGTTCTGCGACCTTAGCACACCGAAAAATGATGGAACCTTCAATGTCTATGATGATGTCAAAACCAAGCTGATTGCAAACGGTGTGCCTGCGGAAGAAGTTGCCTTTATCCATGATGCAGATACCGAGGCAAAGAAAAAAGACCTCTTTGCCAAGGTTCGTACCGGGCAGGTGCGAGTGCTTCTTGGCAGTACGCAAAAGATGGGTGCAGGAACCAACGTCCAGGACAAATTGGTGGCAGTTCACCACTTGGATGTGGGTTGGCGTCCGTCTGATATGACCCAGAGAAACGGTCGTATCATCCGTCAGGGCAACCGGAACAAAGAGGTTCAGGTGTATCAGTATGTGACCGAGGGAACCTTCGATGCCTACCTGTATCAGACCTTGGAAAACAAGCAGAAGTTTATTTCTCAGATTATGACCTCCAAATCACCGGTTCGCTCCTGTGACGATGTGGATGAGCAGGCGCTGTCCTATGCGGAGATCAAGGCGCTGTGTGCCGGCAATCCGCTTATCAAGGAAAAGATGGACTTGGACATTGATGTGGCAAGGCTGAAGGTGCTGAAAGCTGACCACCAGAGCCAGCAGTACCGTATGGAAGATAAGCTTCTGAAATACTTCCCGGCTGAGATTGAAAAGCAGACAGGCTATATTCATGGCTTTGAAGCTGATATTAAAACCGTGGAAGCACACCCGCAGATTGCCGATGGCTTTTGCGGCATGGAAATCATGGGCAAAGCCTACACCGAAAAGGCAGATGCCGGTGAAATCCTCCTTGCGGCTTGTAAGGACACGAAAAGTGCCGATCCGGTTCCTCTTGGCAGTTACCGTGGCTTTCAGATGGAGCTTTCGTTTGACAGTTTCCGGAACGAGTTCGATGTGACCCTGAAGGGCGCTGTGAGCCACAGAGTAGCCCTTGGAACGGACGCACGAGGAAATATCACCCGACTGGACAATGCCCTTGCAGGCATCCTTGAGCGCTTAGAACGAGCCAATGAGCAGTTGAATAATCTCTACAATCAGCAGGAAGCAGCCAAGGCGGAGGTTGGAAAACCGTTCCCGCAGGAAGCAGAGCTGACAGCCAAAAGTCAGCGACTGGCAGAACTGGATGCAGCCCTGAATATGGAGGACTCTGTGGAAAATCGTGACGAAAGAAGCGAGTCAGAGCGTCCTTCTGTGTTGGCTGATCTGAAATCCAAAGCGGAGCATATCCCGCCTGCAAAATACTCTGAAACCCGTGAGGAGGTGTTGTAATGGCAAAGCGAGATCAGGATGTTCATTTCCTTGCATCCAAGGAGGAGGTCGAGCGAATCCATGAGAAGATGGACGAGCTTGGCATCCGCAGCATGGGAGCCTATCTGCGGAAAATGGCTCTGGATGGTTACTGTATCAGACTGGATTTGCAGGATGTGAAAGCCCTGGTTTCGCTCCTGCGAATCTGCTCCAACAACCTGAACCAGTACGCAAAGCGAGCGAACGAAACAGGCAGCATCTATCGTGCTGACATTGAGGATTTGCAAAAACGGCTGGAGGAGATCTGGACGGACATGAGAGAAGTTCTTGTTCGCCTGTCCTCAATCCAGTAATCCGACAACTTGTTGGGAAGTCGCAGTTTCGGCTGCGGCTTTTACATAAGGGTTGACATCATTGCGTTATGGCAGATACCCTTGTACAATATAATTAAAAGAAAGGGGTTGAGCCTATGAAGCTGGTATTGAAGATATTGGCACTGCCGGTGCTGTTCGTTGTAAAAGTGATTTGCATTCTTGGAAATCTGCTTACAAATGTTGTGTCCTATGTAATTGGTTTATTGCTCTTGGTCATTGGCGGATCTGCGATTTACTGCATTGTAAAGGCTTTGTGGCAGTCCCTGCTTATTCTTGTGGTTCTTGGAATTGCGACAATAGCAGCGGTGTTCTTGCTCGTCTGGGCTGTTATGAAAGTCGAGAATATTGGAGAAAGTCTGGGAGCATTTATCAGGTCATAAGATAATATCAGAGAAAAGTCACCGACCGGTGGCTTTTTCTTTTTGGGAAGGAAGTGATGGGAATGGCAGCGACAAGATTGATTGCACTCCATGTGAATAAGGGAAAGACGGTCGCTCAATGTTTGGCAGACAGAACCGACTACTCACAAAATGCCGCAAAAACCAATGATGGCGAATTTATCAGTTCCTATGAGTGTGATCCAAAGACAGCAGATGAGGAATTTCTGCTTTCCAAACGGCAGTATCAGCATATTACCGGCAGACAGCAGAAGAACAATATCATCGCATACCAGATACGCCAGTCCTTTAAGCCGGGAGAAATCACCCCGGAAGAAGCGAACCAAGTCGGCTATGAAACAGCGATGCGATGGACAAAGGGAAAACACGCTTTCATCGTTGCGACCCACATCGACAAATCCCACATTCACAATCATATCATTTATAATTCGACCTCGCTGGATGCCACACGGAAATTCAAAAACTTCTTTCTTTCCGGTCTGGCGGTGCAAAGACTCAGTGATATGGTTTGCCTGGAACACGGGCTGTCCATTATTACACCGAAGCCGTATCGGGAGCGCCAGAAAAGAACTGTTTATCCCAAGAAGCGTACCCAGCGTGACGAATTATGTGATGCGATTGATGCGGTGCTGAAGCAGAAACCAAAGAGCTTTGATGGCTTTGTTCAGGCTCTGGCTGACATGGGATTTGAGTTCAAGGATGGAAAGCAGCCTGCGTTCAAGGGCGAGAATCAGAAGCGTTTCATTCGGCTGCGTTCCCTGGGCGAAGGATATAGCAAAGAGGAAATTCAAGCGGTTATCTCCGGCAAGAACCTGCACAAATCAAAAGGCGGCTCTGCCAAGGCTCCTGCCCCGAAGCAGTTCCAGATGCTGATTGATATTCAGGCAAAGATGGCCGAGGGCAAGACGGTCGGTTATGAAAAGTGGGCGAAGAAGTTCAACCGAAAAGAAGCTGCCCGAACGGTAATCCTACTGAAAGAAAAAGGCTTGGGCAACTACGACGATCTGACTGCTCATATTGAAAATCTGTCTGCCCGGTTCGATGCGCTTTCTGATTCTATCAAGGTCGCAGAGAAACGTATGGTTGAGGTTCAGGCGTTGCAGCAGCACATCAAAAATTATCGCAACACAAGGCAAATTTATATCGAGTACCGCAAGTCTGGATATAGCAAAAAATTCTTTGAAGAACACCGTCAGGAAATCACAATTCATAAAGCGGCGAAGCAAGCCTTTGATGAATTGCAGATTACAAAGCTCCCGTCCATGCAATCATTGTATGAGGAGTTTCATCAGCTGGCAGTCCAGAAAAAGCAGGACTACGCTGAGTACCGTCAGATCAGAAAAGAGAAAGAAGAACTGCTGATTGCCAAACGGACGGTTGAAACGATTTTGAATATCGACAGGCAGAAAGAGCAGGAAAAAGAGAAAGAGAAAGAGGAAAAGAAGAACTTCCGTTAAAGCAAAAAGCCACGGTCTGCACTCCCCAAAGGGTGCGGATCGTGGCTGCTTTTTTGCTTTTCGATTTCGGTGCTTTCAACCATGGGCAAATTTTTATTCTACTGTTCTTTGAGAAACGATTGAAAATCGTGTAGCCATCATCGGCAGATGATGTTCAAAGGGGATTGGGGATGCTTCCCCAACAAGCAAATTTGCGAAGATTGCACCGAAGGGAAAATCGAGAAAATGAGTGAACCTGTACAGGTTTACACTGCTTGCCAATTTGTGAGATTATGAATTTAGTATCGAGAATAGGGTACACCTAAATTTTGCAATGCTGCAACCCTATCATCGTTGCATGGATGAGTTGAGTATATTGCACTGAGAAAACCATCATGCGGAACATCTGAGATATGTTGGTCTAATACCGTCGCTAATTCAAGACCAAAACCAATTTTATAAGCAAATTCATCAGCCAGATACTCATTTTGTCTCATAGACCACATCAGAAAAAGCATACAGAACTTTACCCATAACCAAGAAAGTGCTGTTGATATTCCTGCGAAAACTGCGGTAATTATACCCATTACACCACTACGAGAGCATATTGCGAACAGCCCCATGATTGCAGAAAAAATCCAGTAGGATATTTTGATTAACAGGAGGCACCCGGATATAAATATATTGCCCCCGCCAATCAATAATTGGATAACAGTATGTCCGTATGAGAGATGTCCGATCTCATGGGCGAGAATTCCAAGTATCATATCATCGGAGAGTAAAAGCAATCCGTCAGTTATGCATAGTGTTTGCCTACCTAGAGCAAATGCATTTGGAGCAGGATCATGGATAATCTTCACTTTCACTTTTTTAGGACAGTATGATGTGTTCTCTTTTGCTTTATCTAAAACATATTGAACCAGCGGGACAACTCGAAGTTTTATATCTACTCTTTTTATATCGCTTGCTCCTGCGAAGGCAGCCAGGCACATTTCGCCTAATGGGGATAAGCTGATAGCTACTGTGAAAAAGTAAATACAAATCAGTTCAACAATGCTTCCTGACGAACCGAACACAGCAACAATCAGCAGAATATTAAGAGTAAAGAACAGAAGAGTTCCTAAGTTTGAGAAGCGAACAATTCTGCCTACACGATGCCAAATATCCATAATGCACCCCCCTTTTATCGTGTTGTTGGTTTGAGCTTGCATTGTTTAATTACTCAAATGTAAAGAAATCTTTGTTTCGCTCTTTGAACAGAGCAAAGACAGTCTCTAACACAAATTCGTTTTCAACACCAACATATTCTTCTGTTTCATCGTCAATTTCTTTCAGCTGCAAAATAACAACTTGCCCATCCGAATCTCCAATAGGAAGCAGGACAACATATTCGTTCTGGCGATACGGTATTAAGTCAAGAAATTCAAATTCAACTTCGTTCCCATTCTCATCATTCAAAGTTATAATGTTGTCTTCATCCATGTCGTCGTTCCTTTTCTTAATATAAATAATTATCGTTGATAATGATGCCTAATAGTTCAAAGAGATTATCCTTTTTGGAAAGAATGCATTTTTTCATGGCTTGTTTAATTTGTTCCGTTGAAATGCTATCAGGCAACATTTCCCTTGGGACACCATGACCGAATTGCCGAAAATACTGTTCTTCGATTTCATAATACTCATTATCAATTTTCGGTTCAGGTGTATTAAGGAAGCTATTCATAAAATCTGCAACGCTCTTGTTTTTGTCCATTGTATGCACCTACCTTTCTCTGCTCAAGACCCTAACATGATTATCTGGTCTAATAGAATCAATCATTGAAGAAAAAATACCAAACGCTGTAGGAAAGAAATTTGCTAATAGCTCTAATTTGCCTTGGTCTCCCATAGACGCTTCAAAAAAGTGGGCAAAGGCTTCTGCTTGTAGATTGCCCGGTCTCGTCCAATAGTTCCTTGAGTGACCATAATTTCCGTGCAATTGACCATTTGTTGTCGCATCAATTAAGTCCGAGAAGGAGTGAGCTGAATCCTGCCTAATACGGGTCAGAAAAGCAGTTTGCTTTTCCACTGGAAGATTGTTATATAAGCTCAGGATTCTTTGTCCGTCCTCAACCAGTGCCTCAGCAAATTCTGGAGTATTGGATAGATTGCTCCGATAGTTGCACGAAGCATGGTCGATCATGTGAGCAAGCTCGTGGAAATAAGTTGTTCCTGCACCTCTTGGATTTGTCATATCAGAAGCTGCATTGTAGTAGACTCCTCGTGAATGCCCTATATAATTTCCCGGTGAGTAATGTGCTGTCTGATCCGGTGGATATTCAGAATCTTGTATCATCAGTTTACCAGCGAAATGGTCAAACACTTCTCTGACATTCTGCTCTGCATTTTCATGGCGTTGTGATATAACAGCGATATATCCGTCTGGTGTGCTACCTTGGGTTAGCACGCCAAGGCAATACTGATAAGACGAATTACCAACATTAGGTGTTTGCAGACCCTGGAGGAAAGAATTTCGTGCAGAAGGAGTGTCCAAATTAACATTATCATATTCTTGTACACTTTTGGCAAGTGAAGCAACGTATTTTTCGGCCTGAAGCATAATCTGTAAAATATCATTCAGGGCTTTGTTGCAATCTTTTACGATAGTTCCCAGCTCATCGTACTTCTTGTCATTCCATCCAATTCCCAATTGCTGATATTTCATCTTCACAGAACTTCTTGTAGTTTCGATAGAAGAAATGGAGGTCCGCATATTTTTCAGTATTGTCAGTAATTGAGTTGCATCAGCATTTACGTTGCTCAAACACTCACCTCCTCATTTGTTAATCATTTCGAGTGTAGCTACCTGTTACTAAAACCGGGATATATGTATCAAGCGATTGAGCTGCAAGTGTTCGATGTCGCCCATCACTCTGAAATACATAATAAGAACCTACCTGCGCAACCTGGACAGGATTATTGTAATAGCTACGAATGGTATCATCTAACACTGGGTTTTGTGAAAGCTCATCCAAAGACATTCCTGACTCAGTATTTTGACGAACATCTTGGATGTGCGAAGCTCGCCTTAGAATGTTTTCTCTCGACCATCCCTCTCGACCATTCCGTGTCCAAAATCCTTCCGGGTTCCCAAGTTCTCGGTCACTGAGATAAACTCCTTCAATATCCCTTGCTCTAACGTATACGAGTTCTGGATTTTCATTTCGAGAAAAGGTATAGTTCCCGTTCTCCCAATAATCTCGATATTCTTCATAGTGATTTCCACGGGAAAAATATCGTTCAGCTGATAGTCTGTCTTGAACAAATGCAAGATTAGAACCAAAGGTATTTGACTCAAAGGTGGTTGTATCTGCACTTGATGGTGTAACAGCAAAACTACTGGTCTGAGGTGTGCTTGCAGATATTCCATTTGTAGATCCTAGTTGAACACTTTCGTATTCACTAAGGCTCTTGGCGAGTAAAGCCACATATTTTTCTGCTTGAAGCATAATTACCAATATGTCATTGAGAGCCTTGTTGCAGTCTCTTACAACCACGCCCAACTCGTTGTATTTTTTATCTTGCCATCCAGCACCTATTGCTTTTTTCAAATCAGTATAGCCTTTATCTGATAAAAATAATATTTCTTTTAATTTTTTCATTTTACTGCACCACCTTTGTTTGAACTTTCAAATCAATCGCCTCTGTATAATGTTTCCACATTTCAGCATAACGTCCATTTTTATGCTCAAAAATGGATCACGCCTTTTTCGCTGAACAAGCAGCGTTCTTTGATACAAAGGAGCTTGACCTTGTGCCGGGTGAGCTGGTCGATATAGCTTTGGGTCATCCCCCATTCCCGGCCTATCCGGGTCAGACTATGGACTAACACCACATCCACCTCGCCAGCGAGAACGGCCTGTGTGACCTTTCCCATGCCCGGACGGTCAAGGGTCAACCCGCTGCCGTATTCGTCCGCAGCGCCGATAATGGTATATCCCGCCCGCTTTGCGTAAAGCTGGAGCAAGAACCGCTGGTGTTCCAATGCAAAGGTATCGTCACGGGCCACACGGCAGTAAATGAAAACTCTCATATCCCACACCACCTTTACACCGCCGGGGCGTAGCTTAATGCTACGCCTTTTCTCGTTTCCAGCAGGATGTCCCGCTCGGGGATTTTGCGGCGATCCGGCACCTCAAAGGCCCCGATACAGTTGTAGTGGATCGTCACCCGCTGGTTGGTTACACCGTCCTCCTTGACCGCAGGATAGACCTCGATGTGGTCAATCAGCTCGGCTACCATTCGTTTGGTGATCTTGGCGGCGTTGGTGTAGTGGCGTACCGTTTCCAAGAAGTCATCTACATCCATCCGCTTTTCTTCCAGCTTTTTCACTTCCAGCCGCAGGGCCTTGATGCGTCCGGCGTTCTCGCCCTGCTCCTGCTCATAGCGCTTTGCCATTTTCGCAAACCGGGCATCGTCGATCTTGCCGGAAACATTGTCCTCATACAGCCGCTCAAAGAGTGTGTCCAACTCCCGGTCACGGGCCAGCAGCCCATCCAGCTCCCGCTTTTTGCGTACCCGCTCATTTTCGGCTACCTTTGCCGAGCGGCCCACCATCGCTTTGATAAAGTCGTTTTCGTACTCGTTGGCGAAACAGGCCAGCCGATGCACCTCGTAGAGAACGACCTGCTCCAAGAAGTCCAGCCGAATATAGTGGGTGGACGAGCATTTACGCAGCCCCGAATTATGGTTTTGGCAACTGAAAAACTTGATGTCGTGGTTGTTCTGATTAAAGTGGAAGTTCAGATTGCCGCCGCACTCGGGACACTTCATCACGCCGGAAAAGGCGCTTGGCTCTTGGGTGACGGTGGGGCGCTTGCGCCGGGTTCCGGCCTTCAGCGCCTGTACCTTTTCCCAAGTGGGCCGATCAATAATAGCCTCGTGAACATTGAGGAAGATCGCCCGGTTTTCCTCCGGGTTTTCGATCCGGCGCTTCATCTTGTAGGATTTGGAGTAGCTTTTGAAGTTGATGACATCGCCGCAATACTCCTGCGTGGTAAGGATTTTCTTGATCGTGGTATGGCCCCACTTGGTAGGCTCCAAGGTACTTTTGGAACCGCCCCGGCTTGTACCCTTGCTGCGCCAGTAGTAGGTGGGGTTGACGATACCATCAGCGCCGAGAGCGGCGGCAGTTTCGGCCAGCCCGTACCCCTCCAGCGCCATGCGGTAGATACGGCGCACCACATCGGCGGCCACGGGATCGACCACCCAAAACCGGGGATCGTCCGGGTTTTTGATATAGCCATAGGGCGGTGGGGACAGCGGAATCCCGGCGTTGCCTTTCATCTTATTGACGATCCGGCGCTTCTTGGAGATGTCCTTGGCGTAGTACTCATTCATTATGTTTTTGAACGGGGTGAAGTCATCCTCGCCCTCGTCGCTGTCCACGCCATCGGACACGGCCACCAGCCGCACATCATGAAGCGGGAAAAACTCCTCGGTGAGCTTACCCACCTCAATGTAGTTGCGGCCCAGCCGGGACAGGTCTTTGACGAACACCGCCGAGATATACCCGGCCTCGATTGCGGCGATCATTTTCTGAAAGCCGGGGCGCTTCATGGTGGTGCCGGTGATACCGTCATCCACGAAAAAGATGGTGTCCGTATAGCCCTTGTCCTTGGCGGCTTTTTGCAGTATCTTTTTCTGATTGCTGATGCTGTTGGACTCGTTGTCCATATTATCATCACGGCTCAGTCGGCAGTAAAGGGCGGCTGTGCCGAGGGCGGTTTTCTTGCTTGACTGTTTCAAAATATCCTCCTTCCAGCAGTCAAACAAGAGGTTTTATCCTATTTATATTATACCTCCGTTGACCGCCCGTGTTAAGGATGTGGATGAAAAGTTAAGCTGGCTCCAAATCAGCCAACATCAGTTTCAAGAGAATGTCACGCATAGACTCGCCTTTGTCCTTGTAGACGGGCGTGACAATAAATTGGATTTTTCCGACTTGATAAGTGTATTCCTCCTTGGTTGGTACGGGAACTTCCATGTGGGCCTCCTTTCGGCGCAGCGAGAAACAATGACCGACAGTTCCCCTTGTCCCGTGGGGAAACGCAGAAAGGCGGCACCTCGGCGGTGCCGCCCTCTTGCCTTGCTCCACCTTGGGACAGGTTGTCCCAAGGTCAATAGGGGCCGTTCTCAAAGTGCTGCTGGGCCTCCTCCAGCCCGCAGAAGTCAAAAACCTCGTGGAGTTCTGCCACCACACGCCGGATGTCCGTGGGAGAAAAGCCACAGTTTTCCATAGCGTAGATGACATAGCCCCGGCAGGCATTGTTGTTCCACGGCCGGGCCAGCATAGCCGCCAATACAGGATCGCAACTCATAATAGGTTTTCCTCCTTGATAAAGATTTTGGGAGCGCCACGCTCATTTCCTTGGCCCGTCATAAGACAGCGATACTCGACATGACGCTCCCGCTGGGGTGCGGCGGCCGGTCGGGACAGGCGGCCAGCCTGTCCACGCCGGATCGTGGCCGTGGGGTGGCGATGCCCCACTTGCGGTGTTGGTATGGATCGCTCGTCCTCCCGTGGGAGAAGTCACAGCGTACCCACCGCTCGGCTCCCCGGCAAAGCCGGGAGCCGCCGCTATTCAGTTGTCGAGAGGATCAATCCTCTCTATATACCAAGGACAGCAAACACATCAATTCGGACTGGCTTACAGAGTGTCTTTAAGATGTTTTTTCATCTGCTTCAAACCACGCTCTACGGAACGCCGCACAGCACTTTCATTTACGCCCTCGGCCTTGGCAACCTCGCAATAGCTCTTGCCGAGGATAACACAGGCATCCACTCGGCGGCCTTGGATCTCCGGCAGGGTGTTGAGAGCGTTCCAGAGAGTGCAGAACTGATCCATGCGTTCCAACAGCTCCTGCGGGGTCGGCTCGTGCAGACAGGCAGAGTATTCGATCCCATCATTGCAATCGAGGGAATACTGCGCTTTGTTGCGGACGATCCGCCGCTGGTGGGCAGCCTCGTACAGCTTGTCCGCCCGCAGTTCGGCGGCCACTTCATCGGAAACTTCGATATATTCATCGTGGGTGTACCACGGGTAAAACTCTTTCAAATTGATGATAGCCATTATATTTTC
This sequence comes from Faecalibacterium sp. Marseille-P9590, assembly GCF_017377665.1. Lineage (NCBI taxonomy): Bacteria > Bacillati > Bacillota > Clostridia > Eubacteriales > Oscillospiraceae > Faecalibacterium > Faecalibacterium sp. Marseille-P9590. Next base: position 42,617 of record NZ_JAFREF010000002.1, on the reverse strand, counting down.
CTCCGTTCAGATAGCTGGGTGGATGGCGTTCTGAACGGAGAGGGGGCGGGGATCGACAGCCGGGGCTGCCAGCTTTGGGACAACTTGTCCCAAGGTAAGAATATATAAAAACGCCCGCACAGCATGACGCTATGCGGACGCACGAGTTTTTATTTACATATATGTACTGGAATATTTCATGTTCATGATCGGACGATCCCGGAGGGAGAACTACGCTTTTTTTAGCAGGTGAAAATCACGGGTAGTGTGAAAAAGCAAAATGAACACGACGATCCCTCCATGGAAACCGCCGTGTTCCTCCTAAAGTCATCGTATAAGGCGGTAACTTTGATTGATACCCGCCCCAAAAAACAAAAGAGCCGATAACTCGCACCCAAGGGCTACGGATTATCGGCTCTGCGTCTGTGCGTCTGGCTCTTTGATAATAGATATATGAAATTGTTTGACACAGATAAGCATTTCACTTTTGCATTTGGGACAAAAGAGTGGGAAATTGTCAAGTATCGTGTCCTTTCGGATTTTAAGTCGTGTTTTGCTCTTGCACACAGGACACAAGAGCCATTCAAAAGACTGTTCTTGTATAGCGGACATTGTTCTCTCTCCTTGTTTTTGATCGTCACGGTAGGCCCCCGCCAACTGGCCACAAGCAGCGTTAATATCGGAGCCAAATTGCGTTCGGATATTGACGCTAATTCCTGCATTATGAATGATACGGCAAAAGGCCTTTATTCGTGTGTGGCTTGAGGGCACCATAGTTTCCGTAACTGTCGTTTGATTGTATGGGATTAAATCTAAATGGTATAGTGGCAAATACTTTTTGTGTTTGAATAACAACTTGGTAAGTTGCTCTGCGTGTCTGTCGCTGTCATTGACATCCTTTAGCATGATGTATGCCAAAAACACCTTGCGATTTGTTTGCCGAATGTGCTGATCTAATGTATCCAGTACCTGACCAAGGGGGTATGTTTTAGTTATTGGCATGAGCGTTTCCCTCAGACGGTCAGTAGGTGCGTGGAGGGAATAGGCCAGATTGACTTGCGGATATTCTCTTGTCAATTTTTGAATACCCGGCACGATACCGATAGTCGAAATGGTGATGCGTCGCTGGGACAGCCCGAACAGTTCCGGGGCGGTCAGATCATGCAGGGCTTCAAAAACTTGTGGATTAGCGAACGGCTCTCCCATTCCCATAAAAGAGATACTGTTGATACTGCATCCTTGTTGCATAAAATATAGGATTTGGTCGGTAATTTCATCCACAGTCAAGTTTCTGCGTAATCCCAAAGTCCCTGTTGCGCAAAACTTACAACCGAAGCCGCAACCGCTTTGAGATGAAATGCAAAAGGAGTTCCAGCCCTCTTTATAAAACAGACCCACCGTTTCCACACGGTTTCCGTCCGACAGTTCAAACAGCACCTTGTCAGTTTGCATTGATTTCTCATGATGGATCGCCTTGATCTCCACAACAGTTTCACCAAACTGCTCCACCAACTTTTCGCGCAGCGTTTTTGGAAGCAACTTCATATCTTCAAAACGCATAATTCCTTGTAGGAACACAGCATCAAGCAGTTGCTTATAACGATACTCAGGTAAGCGCATATCCGCTATGAGCTGTTTCATTTTTTTATACTTGGACATAATTATATTTTCTCCTTCTTATTTAATCGCAATCTTTCCTGTCTTGGTTCACCTCGTCCATAATGCGATAAAGTTTCTCGATCAAGCGACAATTATATTTTTCATTCAAAATGTTCAGCTAAAGTGAAGGTACATTCAGGATAATTTGAACAACCATAAAACGATTTTTTTAATACAATATTGTTGCCACACTTAGGACATTTTCCTACAAGGGGTCCCGAGCGCTTAGTGGGAATTTGTACCCCTTATCGATACAAATTCCCCGTAGGCGCTAGGGACCTCTTTAGCTCCTTGGAAGCTGTCAGTAGTATACCTAATAATTTATCTACATTCCCTTTAGTAACGTGTAACTTTCCAAATTTACAAAAGCGACTCATAGAATTATTTCCTCCCGTTAAATAATAGATAACTATTAAAAATAGACAATACTTGCTCATAAGTAACGGTACTTAAATTGTTTACTTTGGCGTGTTTCATTGCTTGATGAAACTGATTTTTAGTAAACAGTTGACGATATTCTCGATTGACCCATTTTGAAACAAAGTACGTATATAGCTTCCAATATTTATCTGGAACATCTGTGGTATGGCGGGTAAGTTTTATTAAGACACTGTTTACTTTTGGTTTAGGATCAAAGCATTCCGCTGGCAGCTTAAGCAATTGCTGAATCGAGACTTGAGTGTGCAAGAGCAACCCTAGTGTTCGGTGAATATCCAAGGTACGCTTGTAGAATCCTTCTTCAACAATCAGATAGATGTCAGACGCATGGCTTTCAAAAACCACTTTTTTAATAATTTGTGTGCTTAAATGGTAAGGAATATTCCCAACAATTTTATACCTCTGTTTGTTAGGGAATTGAAACTGTAGAATATCTTGGTGAATTAAAGTGACACGAGTATTCAGTTTTAATTTTTCTGACGATAAGTTGAATAGATGACTGTCTAATTCAATAGACGTTACCTGTTTACTTATTTTAGCCAGTTTCGTCGTTAAATGCCCTTTACCTGTTCCAATTTCGTAAACGGTATCGGTTTCTTTTAAATTCAATTGTTTTATTATTTGGTTGAGTACTTTTTCACTCGTTAAAAAGTTTTGAGAATATTTTATATTTTTGTTCATGTAATCACTCCTTCTTAATTACAAATTTTTAGCATCTAATTTAACTTCAATTCCTATTATACAAAATTTTAAGATACTGCACTATCAACACACTCTTAAGTTTGCTTCTAAGTCTTATTTCCATAACTTCTTTCATTTGGGAATAATTCAAGCTGGCGAATCATATAATGTGTACTTGGAATGTAATCAAAATAAAACAATAGTGCTAGATATAAACTCCATGGAATTGGGCGTGTCCGATTTTCGTAGGCACTATAAGCTTGTCGTGAAATACCAACAGCCGAAGCAATTTCTTCTTGTGATGCACCAACTTTTCCTCTGAGTGCGGGTAACTCAATCGCCAATTGAGTGGCCAAGTTCTCTTTCTCATCTTTACTAAAATTCCAAAACTGCTTATAAGCATCTCGCCCTACAAATTGAATCAATAAATCTCCTCCTGGGTATACTCTTTCGTAGAGTACATTACTCCACGAAAAAACACCGCCAAACACTGAAAACTCAGCATTATTTGACGGTGTTGACAATTTATTTGACGGCTAATAAATCAGAAAGCCGTTGCATATTTTCTCTTTTTAAATCCATGGATGGGTGTACATAGCGATTCATTGTAATATTCACGCTGGCATGACCCAATATTTCGCTGAGACTTTTTACATCGAATCCAAGCTCTATGCACCTTGTAGCAAATGTATGACGTAACGAGTGATAATTTGCGGAGGTGATTCCGCTGTTTTTCAATACCTTCTTAAAATGATTTTGCATGGTTCTTGGTTCTAATGGATTCTGATCGCTATTGGTTAGGATGTAGCCAGTAGAAGAAGCTTTGTGTGCTGTAAGAATAGTCATTAAGCCATGGGGTACTGGAATAGTACGGATGGAGCAAGCACTTTTTGGTGTGGTAACAACAATCCTTGTCTTGTATTCACTGTTGGTTCTATCTTGGATTCTCTGGAGCGTTTGATGCACGTGGATTGTGTAATCTGAGAATGAAACATCTTCCCATCGTAACGCACAAATTTCACCTACTCTGAGACCAGTGAATAAACATACTAATATACCAATATTGCAGGAATCAAGATTAGAATACAAGTATTGGCATAATTTTTCCTGTTCAGCACGACTCAAAACTCTCATTTCCTTCGTTTGACGTTTTATCTGTATAGATCGTGCGTCACAAGAAATGGCTTTCCCGTTTCGGGTGGCAAATTGTAAGACATTTCGAATTAGAGATAAAATATCTGAAACAGTTTTAGAGGAAAGTCCATTCTCCTTTAATCCACCAGAAACAAGGAAAAAATTACACTGCGTTTCAATAAACTCGTGTGTTATATCACGCAATTGTTTGCTTCCGAACACAGGAAGTATATACGAGCTGAGAAGATTCCTATATTTGTTGCTTGTAGATTCCTTCACTTTAGGACATATAGCTTGAAACCATTCCATAGCAACCTGTTCAAATTGATCTGAGCTAATTTCTGGATCGACAGTGACAGAATTACTCGTGCACGAACTTTGACTGATAAGTTTTGCCTTGACTTCTCGATATGACTTTGCATAAACATAACCGTAATTGGCTTTGCCTGTAGAAGATCGGGACTTAATGTATCTTCCTTCCCATCTGCCGTCTTTCCTTTTGTAAATATTTTCTCCTTTTCGTGCCATAAGGTACACCTCCTTCAATATGACTATAATTCTGACGGCAAATTGTGACTTTGGAACTTTCTAAGATGGATTTTTGTGCAAAACCTCGTGTTTTATGTCCCTAACATATTGACAAACAGTGCGACAATTTGTAAAATAAAGATATAAACTAAAAAAAACAGAGAAGAATGCGATTCGTGGAGTAATGTACTCTACGAATTTTTTATTTTAAAGAACCTCAAGATAGCTCATATTGTCGTCTTGGGGTTCTTTTCATTCTATCATTTAATGCAATCTGCCTATAAAATTTTATCATATTGCATTTATAAATGCAACTTGCACCCGATGTTGGTTGTTGAGATTTTTGGTACATTTTATAATGTATAGCAGAATCATACACAGCATGGAGGTGATTGAAACGCAACCGGAAATTGATTACGTTAAGATTGGTCAGCGCATTAGAGCTGCCCGACTGGAAAAGGGTTATAGTCAGGCTGATTTGGGTGCGTTGGTTGGTTGCTCGAACAATCATATGAGCCATGTTGAAGTTGGACAGACGAAAGTTTCTTTGGCAATGCTTCTAAAACTGGCATTCGTCTTGGAAAAGAACTTTGACTATTTTTTACTGGATACCCCATATGCAAAATGCGACAGCATCATTGATAATGAGATTGCTGCAAAACTGAAAAAGTGTAATGTAACAACATTGATAACCGTAGGAAAGTTGATTGATGTCTTGATTGACCAGCAAGAGATGATAAAAAAAGCGGAGCTTGATTGATATAATGAAAAAGAAGCCCATTGACGGTACAGAGTGAACTGCTATGGGGTTCTTTTTTGCAGCACAATATACTGATTCTTTAAGAAGCAAAAAGTCCACCAGTCATGATGCACTACGCATCGTACTGGTGGACTTTTTCTGTAAAGATATAAAAATAGATATTCATATATCGCCATAACCAATGTCGTTATCGTAGGCATGAAGATCTTCTTTCAGGAAATCTGCTTTACGAATATACATCGAATTTACCAGCTCTCCTTTTTCGTGGAGCAGGCTGAATTTGTAGTCTAATAATGCTGCCGGTACATAGAGCATTTTAGCCGTTTCAAAAAATGTGTGTTCCGAAAGGCATTCCAGGACTTTCCCATCTTCTAACAGAAGCTCCGCCGCAAAGAAGTTTGCTTCATTTTCTTCGATTGATCTATCATCAAAAACTTCCATTTCTTGAAAGCCGTGCATCATAGCGATTTTTGTATGCAGGACAGCGTGTCCTAATTCATGTGCGACTAATATACGCTCCAGGATACCGTTCACATTGTGATCTATCACGATATTCTTTTGTCTGGACTGGTAATAGAAGAAGCCCTTCAATTTCTTCTGTAAATCGTAATAGTGGATTTTGATACCTAACAGCTGACATAGCTCGTAAGGGTCTCTGGTGTGATATTTTCGCACAAGCTTATCGACAGTTTCAATGATATGCTCTGCCGTTTTCATTTGCTTCACCTCCGAATCGCACACAGAAAACATATTCTGTGCTTGAGGATTTTACTCTTTATCTTTATGCTTTCTGTATTTCTTCGGAGTGTACTTTTCCCGTGCTGTTTTCTTAGAGTCCATATAAACTGACATAATCGCCTGGAAGAATACATCTTTTGCGTCCTCGTCCAATTCTCCACCGGCAAACAGAGAATTTACACGACCCAACACTTCCTGAGCTTCTTTTGCTCCTTTTGAACCGAAGTTTTCCTTTGCCTCTAAAATAAACATATCCTGATCTATATGGCTCTGGCTATCCGTTTCAGATTCGTCCAAAAGATAGGACACAGAGATATGCAGTGCTTCAGCAAGTTTTCTGATGTTGCTTTTTCTGGGGAGTGTTCCGAGCTGCTCATAGGTGTAAAGGGATCTTTCGGAAATGCCGGTCATCTGGGCAAGCTCCGTTTGAGATAGGTTCATAGCCAAACGAGCTTCTTTAATTTTTTCTCCAAATGTCATGGTAGTATCCTTCCTTTCAAAAAATATTTATTCGTAACTTCCGATTATTTGTTGACAAACTTCTGGAAAATGCTATAATAAGAATCATAACAGAAGTTTTAATTCCACTTAATTATATATCGGAACTTTTATAAAGTCAAGAACTTCCGATTTCACTTCTGTTATTTTAATCAAATATCGGAAGTTATAGTCATTCTTGTCCCATGGTATTTGTTTCCCTTTAGCCAAGTGACAGGAGTTAGAAAGGAATTCTTATTTTATGGATTAGGCTGAAAGGAGATTCTGAATGAGCAGATATAATACACAGGTATTAAGCAGTATTCGAATGCTTTGCCGGATGCAGAACATTGACGAGAAGGTTCTGTATGAAAGAGCAAAGCTGATTTTATCCATATATCGAGAGGTGTGCTGGTCTACCATTGATCGTGCGAATGATGTATGTGATACCCTTATTTGTACTTACGGTGACAGCTTAGATGGTGCATTGATTTATCTGGAGAACTTTGCTCCGGATGAAGCGAGAGAACGATTTGAAGAACGCATTCGCAGCTTATTTGAGACAAAGTGGATCATTGAACTGGTAGATATGGCTATGTTGAAAATCAGAGAATATCCAGATAAAGGCGCTCTGTACTGTGAGATTATCTCAAAGGCATATCTCAACCGCTTCAAGTACAGGGAATCAGAAATGCTGGAGGTTTTGAATATGGAACGCAGCACCTACTATGACCGAAAGAAAGAAGCGATACTGTTATTTGGTCTGTCACTTTGGGGAACAGCCATTCCTAAATTGAAAGATTTCCTGGAAAGTGCCCGGGAGGAAGAAGCATTGTGTTATTGTGAATGCTAAGACAGGATTTTAGTCCGACTAAAATCCGATGAAAATACGACGGTTCCCCTACTGAAAGTCCGACTTGTCCAGTGTTAAAATGGCTATGCTGGGAGATAGCGGCATAAAATTGAATAGAGAGAGTTACGCCTCGTGCCTGTAATGGGTACGGGGCTTTTTTTATACCTGCCTATTTTCCCCCATAATTAACACAAAGGCATGAACGAGAGCTTGGAGTAATTTACTCCGGCTCTTTTTTTATGCCTGCAAGGAGGACAGGCAGATGGCAAAGGGTATTGAGAATCGGGCACGATCTCCTCCCGCTGTTTTTGATTTTGCAACTTCACAAATTCAAAAACACGGAGGAACGAAAATGTATTACGACTTGGTTGAAAGCGGAAAAAGAATTAAAGCCTTGAGAAAGGAACATGGGCTTACACAGGAACAGCTTGCGGAGCAGTTAGGTGTTGCCGCAAACACCATTGCACGAATTGAAACCGGCAACAGAGGTATCTCTATTGATTTGGCAATCGAACTGGTTGTGCGCTTTGAGACAACCCTTGATTACATATTTTTAGGTCGTGAATAACCTCAAAACTATACCTACGAGGCAATAAAAACTTGCATGAGGAACAGGTACAATTTAGATACAGCCAAAGAAAATCGGCTGCTTGATCCTTGAAAACTGAATACACAGTCATCGAATACGTTCCTGTTGCCGGTGCGAGAGCATCAGCCACATCAGCGGTACGCCGAGACGTATCGGATAGAGAAACAGAACGACTTTCTTCTATAAATTAAGCGCTTGTCTCTCTCCCGATGCCAGCGATCAATACTGGCTTGTAAATATTGGGTTGCTCCCAATACGGCCATGAAAGCAACAGGATTAAAGATACTTCTCTACGGAGCTGGCGGAGAACCCGGCAGAGGTTAGATTCCTATGGAACTGATTCGCAATCAGTCGTTCGGTGATTCCCTGAGGGCGTAAGCCCTCTTTCCCAGGGGTGCGTGGCAAATATGGGACACATAGACTTTTGGACTGACTGCCTGATTCCTTTCTGGCAGTCAGTTATTACATAGCCAACGAAAGGAGGTCATGGCACATGATGAAAGAAAATTGGGTATATTGCCGTGGTGATATTTATTGCGCCAAGCTGGACCCGGTAGTTGGGTCGGAACAAGGCGGCATCCGTCCGGTTATCGTCATTCAGAACGATACCGGTAATAAACACGCTCCCACATTGATTGTGGCAACGGTCACCACCAGAATCCATAAGAAAGCGAATATGCCGACGCACTTTGTTATTTACGACAATCCTGCATTCAAAGAAGCGTCCGTTGTTCAGCTGGAACAGATTCGTACCATTGATAAAAGCAGGATTGATAATTACTTAGGTAAGGTAACGCCCCGTGAAATGGTAGCGATTGAGAAAGCCTTATCTGTCAGCCTGGCAATGGAACAGCTGAAAAAGCGTTCCCCAAAACATAAAGCAAAGAGAGCGAAGGAGTGAACATAAATGTTTGAAGAAAGAATCGCTGCCATGAATCAGCGCACCGAAGAAGCGATGGCTGCTAACGCAGTTCAGTTTGATAAGAGAACCTATACGGTTGATGAGATTCAGGATATTCTGGGCATCAGCAGAACCAGCGCATACAACCTTGTGAAAAAGAAAGTTTTCCATAGCGTCCGCATCGGTGGCAGTATCAGAATCTCCAAAAAGAGTTTTGATGAGTGGTTGGATCATCAAATGTAAGATTTGTCAAGGGCGTCGTACAACCCGGCGACAAACTTCAAAACATATTGAGAGTTCGATAAAATGTAGCCATGACAAGAAACACATGGCTACATTTTTTACATAGGAGGTTGTACGATGGCGGAAATGAGAAAACGCACGAGTATGTCTGTTCTGGAAATGGGCAGGATGCTCGGTCTTGGTAAAACGGAGTCATACTGGCTCATTAAGAAGAATTACTTCAAAACCATTCTTGTCGGCAACACCATGAGGGTGATGATCGACAGCTTTGAAGAATGGTATGCCAATCAGTTCAAATACCAGAAGGTCGATGGAACCCCTCCCGGCGAGGAATTGAAGAAAACTACATATTCAATGGAGGAGCTTGGACAGCGCCTTGGGCTGAAAGAAGCGACTGCTTACGAACTGGTTGCCAAAGGGCATTTTGATGTGGTCGATGTCCTGGGCAAGCGCAGAGTGACAAAGGAGAGCTTTGAAAGATGGTATGCTTCTCAAACCGATTACCGCACGGTAGAGGATCAGGAACTGGATGCAGATATTATGGCATCCACCTACGGTCTGCCGGAAATGGCAAGAATGCTTGGGGTACATCGTCAGACCATTTACTATATCGTTGCCAATGAAGATTTTGAGCTTATCAAGGTTGGCAGGTATAAGCGAGCTACCAAAGAGAGCTTTGAAAAATGGTATCACAATCAGACCCGCTACCAGTTAGCGGAAGATAGACAGGAAAGGAGCTGATTACATGGCATCTATCGTTAAGAGAAAAAAGAAGTATTCTGTGGTTTATACATACACCGATGAGAACGGCAACAAGCGTCAGAAGTGGGAAACCTTTGAAACGAATGCCGAAGCAAAGAAAAGGAAGTTGCAGGTTGAATATGAGCAGGAGTCCGGAACCTTTATTCCCCCTTCTGCTAAAACCGTCAATGATCTTTTGGATGAGTATATGTCAATCTATGGTGTGAACACCTGGGCGATGTCTACCTATGAAAGCAGAAAGAGCCTGATTGCAAACTATATTCGTCCCCTCATCGGTGATATGAAGCTGGAGGATGTCACGCCGAGAATCATGGACAAGTATTACCGAGATTTGCTTTCTGTCAAAGCGGTTTCTTCTAAGTATGTAAAAGCCCGTACAGAATATCTGACTCCGCATACTGTCCGAGAGGTTCACAAGACATTGCGAAATGCTTTCAATCAAGCGGTCAAGTGGGAATTGATGACCAGAAACCCTGTGGAGCACGCTACGCTGCCGAAAGAAGAACACAAGACCAGGGATATCTGGACAGCAGAAGTGCTCCAGAAGGCTCTGGAAGCCTGTGACGATGATATTCTTCGTCTGGCTATTAACCTTGCCTTCTCCTGTTCCCTGCGAATGGGCGAGCTTCTGGGGCTTACCTGGGACTGTATTGACATTTCCCCCACCAGTATTGAACTTGGTCAGGCAAGCATCTTCGTTGAAAAGGAGTTGCAGAGAGTAAATCGTGAAGCGATGGCAGATCTGGACGGTAAGGACATCATGTTCAAGTTCCCACCGACCTTCGCCAGTACGCATACCGCATTGGTTCTCAAAACTCCTAAGACCAAAACAAGTGTCCGCAAGGTGTTCTTACCGAAAACCGTAGCGGAAATGTTGGTACAGCGAAAGGCTGACATCGAAGAACTGAAAGACCTTTTCGGTGACGAGTTCGTAGACTTCAATCTGGTTTTCTGTTCTTCCAATGGCAAGCCGATTGAGGGGCAGGTTATCAACCGTGCTTTCAATAAGCTGATTGAGGAGAAGGGACTGCCGAAAGTGGTTTTCCATAGTCTCCGACATTCCAGTATCACTTACAAGCTGAAGCTGAACGGCGGCGATATGAAATCCGTTCAAGGCGATTCCGGTCATGCACAGGTCAAGATGGTAGCGGATGTTTACTCCCATATCATCGACGATGACCGCAGACTGAACGCTGAAAGAATGGAAGCTGCGTTCTACTCAGGCAGACAGGCAACGCCTGAGCCGGTTCAACCAGCCGCAACGGAAAGCTCCGCTGATGATAAAGAACTTCTTCTGAAGCTTCTGCAAAATCCGGAAATGGCAGCACTCCTGAAGTCGCTGGCAAAAACATTATAGTAACTGCAAGGGCAGATCCTTTTACATAGCTACAATAGCTGTAAAAGGGTCTGCCCTTATTTTTTTGTTATGGAGGTCAACGAGTATGGATAGAATCTTTATGGACGAGTATTACGAGCATCTGAGAGCTGACAATATCGAGGCATTTTCCAAGGAAAGGAACGACGAATATGTTGGCAGAGCTGAGGAATACAAAGCAGCAAAGTCGGCATTGCTTGAAGGATTGGGACTTGAGCATTTGTTTGACCATAGCCATGAACTGACTCCGAAAGAGAAAGAAATATGGATGCTGTTCGATAGGGTTGATGTAGCAGAGCTTCTTGCAAGGGATGCTTTTGCCAAGGGTGCTTATATGCTCGGCGCTGAGGATAGAGAGATTATGCTGAAATAAAAAAAGACCTGCTTCGGCGGGTCTAAATTACATAGAATCATTGAGTCTGAAAAACCTTTGAAATTCTTAATAATTCTGGTTGAAAAATTCATTTTGAAATGATATATAAAACAGACTGAAATCTGTGTCTAAGGACACCCGCACCCTCACACGAGAATGAATAGGATTTCCTATCATTTCGCATCACGAGAAGTTACATAGTGACATTTACTTGCACTTGCAACGTCCACCAAAAATCGAAAGACTTGCTAATTTCGAGCCAATCGGACGGTGTAAAATCCCTCTGAATTAGCTATCACAGCGTAGTATCAGATGGGATTTGAAATGCTGAAAAACCTTGTATTTCCAAGCATTTTTAAGCATTAGATGCCACTTCCCGATGTCGTATCGGGTCTACTCCTAAGGGGAAGGCCGCAGGTTCGACTCCTGTCTGGGACATATTGCAAAAACGCGAAGGACTTTTCTTTTAACGGGAAAGTCCTCCGCGTTTTATTTTATCCTCCCTGCGCAGTTTTCCACTTTTGACCCCTGTGCAGTTCAAAACCATAGTCATCCGGACACGACAAAGGCGGCTTCGATCTCTCGAAGCCGCCTTATCAACTGTGGAAGTGGAAACTCATTGGGTGAACTCAGTTTTCCAGCCAACCGTAATCAAATTCTGTAAAGTCGTGGATGTAGTGGTCTGCTCCCAGTGCCAGCAGCTCGGGCCCGTCTGCCGTCTCTCCGACGCCCACGATCCGGCCTGCGCCGTTTCGTTTTGCCAGAGCGATGGCGGTGACGCTGTCCTCGATGACCAAGCACTCAGAGAACGGAACACCCAGCCTCCGCGCAGCTTCCAGATGCATCTCGCCTTTGTCGGCATAGCTTCCGTCGTCGTACACGACGTCCTGTTGTTTCAGCCAGTGACCGATTGGAAACGAGTCAAAGTAGAAATCAACATTTGCTTTTATGGAAGCACTCGCCAGCGCGAACGGGATGCCGCGCTTCTGTAAGCCTTGCAGCAGCTCTTCAGCACCTGCTACGAGGTGTAAACTGGCAGGATCGTTCCTGCATGCCTCCCGGTACAGCGCCTCTTTCTTTTCTGAATACTGCTGGCGCTCCGCAGGGGTGAGCCACGGGGCCATGTTCTTCAGGATGACATCATTGCAGGGACCGCAAATCTTCGTCGATGCAAGAGGGCTTTTATCTTCGGGATGCAGTTCATGATAGATCTTTGACCACGCCTCCATGTGGAAGCGGGTATCAAAGAACATCGTCCCATTAAAATCAAGAAGTACCGCGTGCATTGTGATTCCGGCTTATGTCTTAAGCAAAGATGCCGAAGAATGCGCCGACCAGACCGATGACCAGCAGCAGAGCGATGCAGGTAACGGGCTTCCAGTTCTTCTTCTTCATCAGGAAGAACAGGCCGAGGGTCAGAGCCAGAGGGATCAGCTTGGGCAGGACGCCATCCAGAATGCTCTGGATAACGATGGGGCTGTCGCCGTTCTCGATGACGGTAGCAACGGTGGTGCCGCCGTAGTTGGAAGTCAGAGCACCGACGATGAAGACGCCCAGCATGGAAGCTGCACGGGTGAACTCCTTAGCGTTGGCAGTCAGGATGTCGATAGCCTTGGTGCCCAGGTTGTAAGACCAGTACATCAGGAAGAAGCGGCATGCGAACTGCACGATGTTAAAGATCAGCAGGAACAGGATGGGGCCAGCCAGCGAACCGTTGATGGCCATGTTCGAGGTGATACCTGCGGTGATGGGAACCAGAGTGAACCAGAAGATTGCGTCGCCGATACCGCCCAGAGGACCCATAGCGGCAACACGCACGGCACGAATGGTTTCGATGTCAGCCTTCTGCTGCTCCAGAGAGAGGATGATGCCCATGACGAAGGTGACCAGGAACGGGTGAGTGTTGAAGAACTCCAGGTTGTGCTCCATGGAGAGCTCCAGGTCTTCCTTGTTGTCTGCGTGGATCTTCTCCAGACCGGGCAGGATGCAGTACAGCCAGCCGGCGGCCTGCATACGCTCGTAGTTGAAGGATGCCTGCAGGTTCAGGGAACGAAGCACCATCTTGTTCAGCGTAGCCTTATCCAAAGGCTGCGCGGGAGTCAGATTGTTGTAATGAGTTGCATTAGATGCCATCTTCGTCGTCGCCTCCATTCGCAGCAAAACCAGAACCAGCAGCCTGCTTGATAGCAACGCGAGTCTGGTAGTCATACAGAGCGATCGCAACACCAACGAATGCGATCAGCAGCAGAGCAGAACCGGACAGCTCGGGGATGTAGCCGATGATGGTTGCCAGAGCGAAACCAGCAAAGTAGATGCCCCAGAACTCGTTGGAGAGCATGATGCGCAGCAGGGTTGCGAAACCGACGAAGCGCATCATACCGCCAGCAGCGCCCAGACCAGCCATGATCCATGCATACTTGGCGGCCAGGTTGCTCAGGGTAGTACCCATTGCAGAGCCGCCCAGCATACCGAGGGTGCAGACGATGGCGAACAGCAGGCCCAGAAGAGCCATTGCCAGATAGTTCAGACGGACAATGCCCTTAGTGTCGCCCTTTGCTGCCAGCTGGTCAGCCTTGGACATCATGGGGGACATGAGGGTGAACAGGAAGGTAACCATGTACTGGCCGATCAGAGCGAAGGGAACTGCCAGACCGACAGCAGCGGTGGTATCCAGATGAGAAGAGATCGCAAACACGGTAGCCATGACGCCGCCGATGACTGCGTTTGGCGGCTGAGCGCCGCCGACAGGCATGTTACCGATGGTCATCAGCTGGTAAGTACCGCCAACGATCAGACCGGTGGGAAGATCGCCCAAGATCGCACCGATGACAGCACCGGAAACGATAGGCTGGTACAGGGATTCCAGGAAATCAAACTGGTCGATGGCGACGATGAACACCCACACAAAGACCAGAATGATCTGAAGTGCACTAAAGCCCATAATAAATACTCCTTTTCAAGTATTTTCGAAAGCACCCGGAAAGCTTACTTGAACAGCTTTTCGATGTTTTCAGCGTGTTCGGTAGGAACGCGGCGGATCTCCAGTTCCACACCAAGCTCCTGCAGCCGCTTGAACGCAGCCACATCGGCGTCGTCAACTGCGACAGAACCTGCCACCTGGCGCTTGCCTTCTGCCATGTGCATGTTGCCGATGTTGACTTTCTTGATGGGAACGCCACCCTCCACCAGCTTCACGACATCCTGCGGGTTCTCGCAGACGATGAAGATCAGCTGCTTGGCGCTGGCCTTGTGGATGGTATCGATCGTCTTCTGGATGGTCCAGTAACGCATTGCAGCGTAGGCAGGAGCGGCCATATTCATCAGGCCCTGACGCAGGCTGTTGCCAGCCACCTCGTCGTTGGCCACCAGAATAAGGTTTGCACCAATGGCGCCACACCACTGCGTTGCGACCTGACCGTGAACAAGACGGTTGTCGATCCGCGTAAGAACAATGTTCGGCATTCTCAAATTCCTCCTTGAGTTTTTTGTCTGAGTTTCCAATTCAGAGTAACTACATTATAGGCTATATTTGAACAAATGTCTTTATATTTTTTAACAAATTGTTTCGAAAAAACGGTTAAATTCGGTGAGTCTCATTACAATCTACCAAAAAAGTATAAATAAGACTAGTCAAAATGCCAAAAAAATGATATACTTTTTCAGTAAGGAGGGATTTGAATGCAACGCGAAACTTCCAACGACAGTTTTCTGGACTACGGCTCGGTCTACCACCAGCCCATCGACCGCGAGCACCCGGAGCTCATTCACCAGACGATGGTTGCCATCACCCGCCGCTATGTCTCCCAGTTCTACTGCTTCAACTGCGATACCTATTTACAGGTAAAGAGCGGCATTGGCGTTCTGCTGGTCTCCCACACGGCGGAGGCTGCCGATGTGCAGGAGTTTGCGATGAACAGGCTCATCCACATCAAGCCAAATATCTACTTCGCCGTCGTCTCCACGACCCAGAAGCTCGAGTACGACCTTTACGCCGAGAGCAGCTACTTGCTGCATATCACAGACTTTCCTTCCCAGTACGAATTTCTGGCCGTCCTGCCCCGCATCGAGATACAGAAAATTCTGGGCTACTACTACCGCATCCGCACTGAGAACTACTGTTTCCATGGTGAGCGGCACGATTTCTTCGAGCTGACCTACGTGGACACCGGCGAGCTGGAGACCGAAGTGGACGGCACGCTCTACCACTTAAAAGAAAAAGACCTGATGATATACGGCCCGGGCCAGTTCCACACCCAGTACACCGACGAAGAGCACAGGGCCTCCTATATGACCATCCTCTTCGATATGCGCAACCTGACTCCCGTGGAGCGGGAGGTCTGGTATGACGCCCTCATCAACCGGGTGTTCCACTACGACCAGAAGATAAACACCTTATTAAAAACCTTCGTCCGGGAGAGCACCACCGGCATCCCCTATATGAACAGCCTGATGCTCTGCCTGCTGACCGAGACCATCATCCGGCTGCTCCAAGGCACCTATGCCTCCCCCATGGCCCCCGCCAGCAGCACGGCCCACCAGAGCGCCATGGACGAGCTGTTCGACCGCATCATCGCCTATATCGACGACAACATCTACGACCCCCTCACCATCCCGGAGATCTGCGAGCATTTCTCGCTGTCCCGGTCCGCTCTGCAGTTGCTGTTCAAGAACTCGGTGGACCAGTCGCCCAAAAAGTATATCAACGACAAGAAGCTGGAGCGCAGCTGTCAGATGCTCCTCGAGAACCGCTATACCATCAGCGAAATTTCGCTGCGTCTGGGCTACAGCTCCATCCATTATTTCTCCAAGTCCTTCAACATGAAGTATCACATGTCCCCCAGCGAATTCGTCAAGCAGAACTGTCAGAGCAGCGTCTGATACCCATTATATATAAGGAAGGGCGTTCCTATGAATATCGGCATCCTCGGCACTGGCTCCATCGCCCGCACGATGGCAGCAGAGTTTGCAAAGGTCCCTGCGTTCCGCTGTGAGGCGGTCTGCTCCCGGCAGCAGACCACCGGCGAGGCGCTGGCACAGCAGTTCGGCATCCCGAAGGTCTACACCGACTATGACGCCATGCTGGCCGACCCGGACATTGAGCTGGTCTATATCGCCACTCCCAACAGCCTGCACTATGCACAGACCAAGGCAGCGCTTCTGGCCGGAAAGAACGTCCTCTGCGAGAAGCCCTTCGTCCCTACCGTGGCGGAGGCTGACGAGCTCATCGCGCTGGCGAAAGAGAAGCACCTCTTCCTCTTCGAGGCCATCACCACGGCCCACCACCCCAACTATGCACTTGCAAAGCAGTACCTCGACGACATCGGTTCTCTCCGCATCGTCTCCTGTACCTTCTGCCAGTATTCCAGCCGGTACGATGCCCTGCTCTCCGGGCAGGTGCCGCCGGTATTTGACCCGGCCTGCTGCGGCGGCGCACTGATGGACCTGAACCTCTATAATGTACATTTTGTGGTGGGGCTGTTCGGCGAACCCATGCTGGTGAGCTACCATCCGAACCTCTACCGGAACGGCATCGACACCAGCGGCATCCTCCTGCTGGAATACCCCGACTTCATCTGCCAGTGTACCGGCGCGAAGGACTGCGCCGCGCCGGGCAGCGTCCAGCTCATCGGCGACGCGGGCCGTATCCTCATCGAGCCGGGCAGCAGCAACTGCCAGAAGCTCCGCCTCGTCCGTCCCGGACAGGAAGATATTTGCAGCGAGTACAGCGAGTCGCCGTGGTTCTACGAGGTGGCGGAGATCGCCATGATCCTGGCCCTCAAGGACTATGATGCCTGCTACGCCGCACTGAAAAAGACCCGGCAGGTGGTCACCGTTCTGGAAGCCGCCCGGGAGGATGCACAGCTGGGCTTCTGAGCTTTCAACCGCAAATGACAAACTCTTTGGCGTTTTTTGCTCTTGCCAAATTAGCCAAGACTATCTATAATAAAGATGAATCGTTAAACTCTTAACGCTTTTTGAAGAAGGTAAAGTTTTGGGAGGTTTTACTATGTCCTTAGTTACGACCAAAGATTTGATGCTCGACGCTCAGAAGAACCATTACGCCATCGGCGCGTTCAATGCCGAGAACATGGAGATGGTGCAGGCCATCATCGCCGCTGCTGAGGAGCTGCGCGCTCCCGTCATCGTCCAGACCACCCCGGGTACCCTGAAGTACGCTTCTCCGGCCATGTTCCACGCCATGGTGGCCGCAGCCGCTTCTGAGGCAAGTGTCCCCGTCGTGATGCACCTCGACCACGGCAGCAGCTATGAGCTGGCCATGCAGGCATTCCGTGCCGGCTACACCTCCGTCATGATCGACGGTTCTCACCATGTGTTTGAGGAGAACATCGAGATCACCAAGTCCGTTGTCCGCGCCTGCCACTCCGCCGGTATCCCGGTGGAGGCTGAGCTGGGCAAGGTCGGCGGCAAGGAAGACGACCTTGACGGCGGCAATGGCAACGGCTACACCGTCCCCTCCGAGGCTGCTGAGTTTGCAGAGCGCACCGGCGTCGATTCTCTGGCTGTCGCCATCGGCACTGCCCACGGCGTCTACAAGGGAACTCCCAAGCTGGATATGGAGCGCCTGAGCGAGATCCGCAAGGTCGTGTCTGTGCCTCTGGTGCTGCATGGCACCTCCGGCGTGCCGGATGACGCTGTCCGCGAGTGCGTCGCACGCGGTATGTGCAAGGTCAACTACGCCACCGACCTGCGTATTGCCTTCAGCAAGGGCCTGAAGGAATACCTCGCCAAGGACCCCGAAGTCTTCGACCCCAAGAAGTACAGCGCCGTCGGCCGCGAGTACGTCAAGGAATACGTCAAGAGAAAGATCCTGGTCTGCGGCAGCAACGGCAAGGCTTAATCACATAAAATCGCAGCGGGAGCGGATGTCCTTCGGGATGTCCGCTCCCGCTTTTTGCTGCACAAATGACAAGGCCCCCGCAGAATGCCGAACATTCTGTGGGGGCCTTGCCGTTATGAAAGAAAGGTAAAAGTAGCAAATATGGGGGAATGCCGCCTTATTTCAGCAGGCTCTGGACTGCGTAGCGGGAGATGGTGATGACGACCTTGGGGGCCACCTCTACGCGGAGGGTGTCCTCGTCGTCGATGCTGACCACCTTGCCGTAGACGCCGCCCGCGAACATGATGCGGGAGCCGACTTTCAGCTCCGTGTGTACCTCACCCAGCTCCTTGCGCTTGCTGCGCACGTTCTTGGCCGAAATGGCGTAGAGGATGAGGCCGATGATGCTCATGAGCACGGCCAGCGTGATGCAGGTCCAGATGATAACTTCCCAGTTGATCGTCATAAATCAGATCCCGTCGCTTTCTTCAGATTCGGTCTCGGCAGTGGCAGCCTCCAGCTCAAACAGAGCGATGCAGTCCCTGCCGGTTTCGATAAGCTCGTCTGCCAGCGAACGGGGATCGTCCTCCATGTCCAGCATGGTCACGGCGGTGACGATCATGGGCAGGTTGGTGCCTGCGATGACTTCGATTTTCTGCTCCGGGCGTGCATACTTGCACTCCACAGCAGTCTTGAAGGGAGAGCCGCCGGGCAGGTCGGACAGCACCACGACGCCGTCGCAGCTCTTGAACTCGTCAAAAGCGGCGTTGAACTTCTCGGCCAGCTGCTCGGGAGTCATCCCCTCTTCAAAGTTGATGTAGCGGACATAATCATTTTCGCCCGCGATCATCTGCGCAGAGGTGTGGATACCGTCTGCAAAATGGCCGTGGCCGGTAACTACCAAACCGATCATACTCGTTGCCCTCCTGATTTTATGACGTTGTTTTGATTATTTCAGCGTGTAGGGGTACAGAGTGACGCCCTTGACCACGCGGTTCACCTCGCCGGTGGGGCAGGGGTTATCCGGGGTGATGCCCAGAGACAGGGACTTCATCAGAGCGATGGTCTGTGCGAACAGGATGAAGTCCAGACCCAGCAGGACGTTCTCCATATCGGCGCCGACCTTGATCTGGACGGGATAGTCGGCCAGCTCCTCGATGCCCTCGCAGTCGTGGTTGTAGACGACGGCGATCTTGTTGCCCTTGCGCTGGTGTGCCATCTCCTTGACCAGATCCAGCTCGTAGCGGCGGCGGTACTCGTCATCGCTCAGGTAAGCGACGGTCAGGGTGTTGTTGTCGATGATGGACTTGGGGCCGTGGCGGAAGCCCAGCTCGGAGTCGTACATGGTGGCCACCTTGCCGGCGGTCAGCTCGAGGGTCTTCAGAGCGGACTCCTGAGCGACGCCCTTCAGGCCGATGTTGCCCAGATAGACGATGCGGTTGTAATCGAACTCGTCCACGATCTTCTGTGCCAGACCGAACTGGTCATCGAGGAAGTGCTGACCGGCGACAGCCAGCTTCTCCACCTCAGCGGTGATCTCGTCCAGCTTGTCGAGGTTGAAGGCCAGATAGGTAGCCAGATACATATTGCTGTAGCTGGAAGTCATGGCGAAGGACTGGTCGTGGGTCTCGGGGGTCAGGTTGATGGCGAAGCAGTTGTGACGGGTGTTTGCCAGCTTGGACAGAGTACCCTCGTGGTTGCAGGTCACAAACAGGTGATACAGGTTCTGGCAGACGACCTCAGCGGCCTCCACATTGCCCAGAGACTCGGGGGAGTTGCCCGAACGGCCAAAGTTCACCAGCAGGGTGGGCTTGGTGCGGGAGAGGAAGTTCTCGGGGGAAGGCACGAGGTCGGTAGAAGCGTAGGACTTGACCTTGAAGTCGTACTTGGGGTTCAGGGCCTGGAACAGGGAGTTGCCGACAAACTCGCTGGTGCCGGCACCGGTGAGGACGATGTCGAAATCATCCTGCTTGACGACCTGATCGATAAAAGCCTGAAGCTCATCCTTGCAGGCAGCGAGCTGTGCGCAGGTCTTGCGCCAGGTGGCAGGCTGCTGATAGATCTCATGGGCCGTAAAGGTGGAAGACGTCTCCTTCATCTTCTCATCGGTCAGATTAAAAATGCTCATCCTAAATCTACCTCCTAATGGACACGGTAAAACTTTTTCTGATAATTCCATAGCAGAGCTGTTCCGCTCTCTTTTGTTTGTTATATCACAACCAAACCGCAGAAAACAAGGGGG
This sequence comes from Faecalibacterium sp. Marseille-P9590, assembly GCF_017377665.1. NCBI lineage: Bacteria > Bacillati > Bacillota > Clostridia > Eubacteriales > Oscillospiraceae > Faecalibacterium > Faecalibacterium sp. Marseille-P9590. The sequence continues at coordinate 22,047 of NZ_JAFREF010000002.1, read as the reverse complement.
TAACTGAAAGCCATAACTTTTTGGTTGAAAAAGACAAACCAGCCGCCGCGCATCGGCCTGTCAGGCCGTTTTCTCCATCATTTTTATCTCTTTTTGCCGAAACGAATAACAAATCGATTGAAAATTATAAATATTTTTCCGAAGCCGTGCGGTATAATGAAATTAAGCTATCGACCCCAGAAGGAGGGCATTTAAAATGGTAATACAAAGCAAAAAGGTCTGGCTGGCAGACCAGTTCGTCCCTGCTGCCATTGAGGTGAATGACGGCAGGATCACCGCCATCCTGCCCTATGGCACCAAGGATGTGGACGACGATTACGGTGACAAGCGCATCGTCCCCGGCTTTATGGACATCCACTGCCACGGCGCCTACGAGTTCGACACCAACGACGCCAACGAGGACGGCCTGCGCTACTGGGCAGAGCACATCGTCTCGGAGGGCGTCACCAGCTTCCTCGCCACCACCATCACCCAGAGCGTAGAGGTGCTGACCAATGCTGTCACCAACGTGGCCAATGTCATGGAGAGCGGCTACGACGGCGCAGAGATCCTGGGCATCCACTTCGAAGGCCCCTATCTCGACATGAAGTACAAGGGCGCACAGCCTGACCAGTACATCGTCAAACCCACCATCGAGCAGTTCGAGCACTACCAGAAAGCGGCCCGCGGCCACATCCGCTATGTCACGCTGGCAACGGAGCATGACGAGGACTTCGCCCTCACCCGCTATCTGACGGCCCACGGCGTGGTGGTCAGCATCGGCCACAGCGGCGCGACCTACGAGCAGGCTGTCATGGCCTACGCCAACGGTGCGCGCTCCATGACCCACGTTTATAACGGTATGTCGCCCTTCAACCACCGTGCAAACGGTCTGGTGGGCGCAGCTTACCGCATCCGCACCATGTACGGCGAGATCATCTGTGACGGCTGCCACTCCACCCCCGCTGCTCTGAACAACTACTTCATGAGCAAGGGTCCCGACTACGCCATCATGGTCTCCGACGCCCTGATGGCCAAGGGTACGCCCGTGGGCAGCAAGTACCTGTTCGGCGGCAACGAGATCATCATCTACCCCGACGGCAGCGCCCATCTGACGGCCACCGGCGGTCTGGCAGGCTCCACCCTGAACATCAACAAGGGCCTGCGCATCCTCGTGGAAGAGGCTCTGGTCCCCTTCAACTACGCTCTGAACGCCTGCACCATCAACCCGGCCAAGTGCCTGCATCTGGACGACCGCAAGGGCTCCATCCAGGTGGGCAAGGACGCCGACCTCGTGGTGCTGGAGGATAACTACGACGTCCTGCAGACCTACTGCATGGGCCAGCCCAAACTTTAATGAAAACCATTCAACGCATACACCCAAGCAAACACGAAGGAGATAGCAAACATGAAACACCCGCTTCAGGAAATGATGGACAAGCGCCGCCAGGGCATCCGCTGCGGCATTCCCTCTTATTGCAGCGCCAACGAGCTGGTCATTGAGATCGCGCTGCGCCGCGCCAAGGAGCGCAACATCCCCGTCCTGATCGAAGCCACCGCCAACCAGGTCAACCAGTTTGGCGGCTACACCGGCATGAAGCCCGCCGACTTCTACCAGATGGTCCTGAAAATGGCCAAGGACATCGACCTGCCCGAGAACATGATGATCCTGGCAGGCGACCACCTCGGCCCCCTGACCTGGCAGAAGCTGCCCGAGGCCGAGGCCATGAAGAACTCGGTCGAGCTGGTCTACCAGTATGCCCGCGCAGGCTTTACCAAGATCCACCTCGACACCAGCATGAAGGTGGCTGACGACGCTCCCGGCCTGCTCAAGACCGAGGTCATCGCACGCCGCGGCGCGCAGCTGTACAAGGCAGCTATGAAGGGCTACGAAGAACTGAAGGCCGAGAAGCCCGATGCAATGCGTCCCGTCTTCGTCATCGGCAGCGAAGTACCCATCCCCGGCGGTGCTACCGAGGCTGAGGACACGCTGGCTGTCACCAGCCCCGATGCTTTCCGCGACACCGTTTCCACCTACCAGCGCGTCTGGACCGAAGAGGGCGTGGGCGACGGCATGAAGGATGTCATCGCTGTGGTCGTCCAGCCCGGCGTCGAGTTCGGCGACGAGCAGGTGTTCGACTATGACCCTGCCGCCGCTGTGGACCTCTGCGCAGCCCTGAAGGAGTTCCCGAACATCTGCTTCGAGGGCCACTCCACCGACTACCAGACCGCCACCGACCTGTACAACATGGTCACCGACGGCATCGCCATCCTCAAGGTCGGCCCGGCCCTGACCTACGGCCTGCGTGAGGCCCTGTTCTCCCTGAGCATGATGGAGAAGGAGCTTGTCCCTGAGGAAAAGCGCGCCAACTTCATCGAGACTCTGGACGCCGTCATGCTGGCCTCCCCTGCAAACTGGGAGAAGCACTATCACGGCGACGAGAAGCATCTGGCACAGTGCCGCAAGTACAGCTACTCCGACCGCGCCCGCTACTACATCGGTCAGCCCGAGGTGGTCGCCGCCATGAACAAGCTGTTCGACAATCTCCGCGAGTACCCCATCCCGATGAATATGCTCCACCAGTACATGCCCATCAGCTACGCAAAGATCCGCGAGGGCAAGCTGAAGCTCGACCCGCGCGAGCTGGCCATGGACGGCATCGTGCAGTTCATGCTGGACTACGAGAGCGCTGTCTGATTTTTTGAACGACCCGAATCCCCCTTTTATCCAACAAGGAGACTATGAGCCATGAAACAGTTCCAGTATACCATCAAAGATGAACTCGGCGTCCACGCACGCCCCGCCGGCCTGCTGGTCAAGCTGGCCAAGCAGTACACCAGCGCCATTACCATCGAGAAGAACGGCAAGACCTGCGATATGCGCAAGCTGATGGCCGTGATGGGCATGGGCATCCGTCAGGGCGAGACCATCACCGTCACTGCCGAGGGCGAAGACGAGGCAGCTGCCATTGAGGCTGTCGAGAAGTTCCTGACCGAGAACGTCTGAGCCTTATAGCAATACAAAAGGACCGCCGTGCAGCTGCACAGCGGCCCTTTTTATTTATAAGAGCTTGATAAAATACAGAATCGCCATCAGGACGATGGCACCGCCCGCCACAGCAAGGAAGCTGCGGTCTTTTTTGCCCGGCTCCGGCGCAGGGGCGGCAGGCTGCTGCCCCTTTTTCAGCGAAGTGATGCCGTCGCCAAGCTTCTTGCGCTGCGGGTTATTGTTCCGGCGGTAGATGCGGTTCAGGGTCCCCATGTAGCGGCTGTAGTCCTCGGGTTTGGGCGGTTCCTGTGCCGTCTCCGGCTCTTTCTTTTCGTTTTCGTCCATGCGTTCCTCCGGGCCTTACAGCAGGCTCAGGGCCTCTTCATCGGCCACGAGGATGCAGTCGGGGTGCATCTGCAGGATGGAACCCGGGCATTCGGGGGTGACGGGGCCGGAAACGACAGCCTTGACGGCCTTGGCCTTTGCCAGACCGTTGGCGACCACCAGCACCTTGCGGGCCTGCATGATGGTCTTGATGCCCATGGTGTAGGCCTGCTTCGGCACAAGGTCCTCGTTGCCGTCGAAGAAGCGCTTGTTGGCCTCGATGGTGGCGGGGGTCAGGTCCACACAGTGGGTCTCCAGCTCAAATGCCTCACCCGGCTCGTTGAAGCCGATGTGGCCGTTGGGGCCGAGGCCCAGCAGCTGCAGGTCGATGCCGCCCACGCTGTGGATGATGTCGTTGTACTTAGCGCAGGCGTCGGCCGCGTCGGGGTTGGTGCCGTCGGGCAGATGGATGGCCTCGGGGCGGATGTTCACATGGTCGAACAGGTTCTTGTGCATGAAGCTCCAATAGCTTTCGGGGTGCTCTTTGGGCAGGCCGCGGTACTCGTCGAGGTTGACGGTGGTCACTTCGGAGAAGTCGAGGTCGCCCTTGTTATACCACTCCACCAGCTGTGCGTATGCGCCCACAGGGGTGCCGCCGGTCGCCAGACCCAGCACACAGTTCGGTTTCATGATGACCTGCGCGGAGATGATGTTTGCCGCCTTGCGGGACATATCTTTGTAGTCTTTTGCACGAATGATCTTCATTGGTAGAACCTCCTGATGCATTTTTGCTATCCTATTGTTTATTATATCACACTTTTTGCCAGTTTCCCTCATTTCATGTTGCAATTTTGTGTCATATTTTTATAATTTTCGGTTATTTATCGGAAAAGCAGGAGGTTTGTAAGGATGCCGAGGACGAAAATATGGGCGGGGTAGAACCAGTAGAACGCCCACTGCTCGAGTTTGGAGCTGCCGCCCCGCTCGCCGCTGTAGAACCAGACCAGCCCGAACGCCAGCGGTGCCACCGGCTCGAAGAGGGAGAACACTGCGCCCGCGATGCACTGCGCTCTTTTGTCCTTCCGGGTCATGTAGAGGGCGAGGATGAGGGCCAGCCCCAGCACATCGTAGTCACAATGGAGCAGCGCCGCCGCGAGGAAGCAGGCTGCCGCCCCGAGGATGCCTTTCAGCGCCGGCATCCCCTCCGGCGTCTGGTATGTATCCAGAGCCTTCATGGCCAGCAAGCCCAGCAGCAGGGTGAAATAGACATTCTGATGTCCCCAGTAGACGCCGGAGAAGAACGCCCAGTCGAAGGGCCACTCACTGATGAGTGCGAAGCCCAGCATCCGCAGGGCGTATTTTTTGAAATCGTGGGTGTGGAGAAAGCCCTCCACCAGCAAGAAACAGTAGATGGGAAACGCCAGCCGACCCACCAGCCGCAGAACGCCATCCAACTGAACATCCCCCTGCCAGAACGCTCCCTGCTTGAACAGGCCGTTCTCGAGCAGGGACGCGCCGATGTGGTCCAGCAGCATCGACAGACAGGCAATGCGTTTCAGAGCCGTGCCGCTGAGGGAAAAGTCCGGGCGGGAAAGTGTGTTGTTTTGCATTTTGTCAGACCTCACATTTGAACTGTCCCAATTATATCGGTTTTGGGGGATCGTTTTCAACCATTTTCCCTTCCTGCGTGAAAAAAGACCTCCCCGCACCATTCGATACAGAGAGGTCTTTTGTTGTTATCTTCTCACCACAGCCGGATGACCTTGATGACGCCCTCAGCCTTGTCACGGGCGATTTCCAGATGTTTCTGCAGGGCATCGGCGGCGGTGTTCCAGTCGCCCTTCAGGGCAGGCTCGAGAATTTCCAGATGCTCTTCGCAGGTCTGCTCCCGGTTGATCATACTCACCTTGCCGGTCATGATGCGGAAACGGGTGTTCAGGCCGGTGATGCGGTCATAGGCCGAGCGGAGATACTTGTTGGGCAGAGTGCTCATCAGCAGCTCGTGGAAGTCGTCGTCCGACTTGCAGAAGTCGTCGATGACGTCCGGCTCGTGCATCATCTGCACAAAGTGTTCCAGCTCCTCCCGGGGAATGTCTGCACCGTAGGTGCGCAGCGCATAAGGCTCCACCAGCAGGCGCATCTCGAACATGCTGTGTACGTCCTCCTCGGTGATACCCGACACCATCAGGCCCTTCTTGGGCAGGATGGTGATGAGTCCTTCCTGTTCCAGGCGGCCCAGCGCATCCCGCATGGGGGTACGGCTGATGTTGCCCATCTCGGCGCAGAGCTTCTGCTCGTTCAGGAACTCGTTGGGGCGGTACTCACAGTTCAGGATCTTGGTTTTCAGGTACTGATACGCCTGTAATTTCAGGCTCAGCTTTGCCTGTGCTTCCGTCTCTTTCATCTTCTTCTTCCTCTTCTCCAGTCTATCTCCGGTCGGATGTTTCGTTTTCTGCTTGTATCCCTGAAACCATCCAACTATCATCTCGATTTTATTATCACACAATAGGTTATTTTTTACAAGAGTTTCTGCTGAAATTTGGCTTGATTTCCGTTTTGGCCAAATATCTTAACTCATTTTTGCACATTTTTCACAACGGATTTTGTGCTTGTTGCCAGCGTTTGGCTGTTGTTTTGCATCGAAGGATAAAATATGGTACACTACAGACAGAAAGAAGGTATCAGCATCATGGCACGAAGCGACGGCTACAACACCAAGACCCGCCAGCTCATCCTGGATTATCTCATCCGCAACCGCCAGCACGCGGTCAGCGCATCCAATATCCTCGAGCATCTCGAGGCCGAGGGCGCCAGCCCCAACCCCACCACCGTCTACCGCTATCTGGACAAACTGGCCGGAGAGCAGCGGGTGATGAAATACGTCGCCGACAAGGGCGAAAAGGCCGTGTTCCAGTATGTGGACGAAGGCCGTCACTGCCGGGAGCACCTGCACCTCAAGTGTGTGCGGTGCGGGCGCATCTATCATCTGGACTGCCACTTCATGGACGAGGTGCGCGCCCACCTGATGGCAGAGCACGGCTTCACGCTGCAGTGCGAGGGCAGCGTTTTGTACGGTTTGTGCCGCAGCTGCGCTGCAAATGAGGCCGAAGACGGGCAGGCTGCACAAACCTGTAAAAATTGCTGCGCAGATGTTGACACGGACAAAAAGCAGTGATACAATTTCTGCATAAAAAGCGATGAACGGGAAAAGTAAGGCCCTGAGCGCCCTCTTCCAGAGAGTGCGGGCAGGTGTGAGCCGCGCAGATGGCCGGGCCTGAACGAACCCCCGTGAGCTTCCCCCTGAACCCCCGGATGCTGTGGCATTGCGGGCAGTAGGGGCAGACGTGCGCCGCTCGTTATCGCGGCAGTGCTTTCAACGGGGAGAGCGCACAAAGTGACTGGCACGCTGTGCCGGTAATTTAGGTGGCACCACGGATACGGCAGCATTCGTCCTAGCAAAAGGACGTTTGCTGCCGTATTTTTTTATATTTAAGTAAACCTCTCAGTCTCGCTTCGCTCGACAAGGCCGAGTTGCGGCTCCCAGCATCCGCTGCGCATTGCTTGCGTCTCGCTGGCCGCTGCCCCAACAGCGACTCCCTGTTTCCGCCACTGGCGGCGGTCGGTCGCTGTTGCCCCTACCGAGGGGAGCCTCTGGCGAAGAGGGAAAGCTTTACCAGAATGCCAAGGCCTCTCCTCGATAGGAGAGGTGGCACGCCGCAGGCGTGACGGAGAGGTTGGAAAACAACACAAGAGGGGTAAGAAATATGTGCTGTGTGATAGGCTATACCGGGCATGATATGAGTGCCGACAAGTTCAAAGAATACCTGATGCGCACCGTTTCGCGCGGGCCGGACGACCAGCGTGTGGTGGAAGGGCCTTTCGGCCTGATGGGCTTCGGGCGCCTCGCCATCATGGGCCTGACGCCGGAGGGGATGCAGCCCTTCTACCGCGGGGCCGACTGCGTGGTCTGCAACGGCGAACTCTATGGCTTCCGCTTCGAGAAAGAGATTTTGAAGCGCCGGGGCTACAAGTTCACCTCCGACTGCGACTGCGAGATTTTGCTGCCGCTCTACTATGAGTACGGCCTCGATATGTTCCGCCACATGGACGCCGAATTCGCACTCATCCTGTACGATTCCCGCAAAGACCGCCTCATCGCAGCCCGCGACCCCATCGGCATCCGTCCGCTGTTCTACGGCTACTCCAAGTCCAGCCACAAGATCGCATTTGCCTCTGAGATGCAGAACCTCATTGGCTGGTGCGATGACATCCGCCCCTTCCCCATCGGCAGCTACTACTGCGACGGACGCTTTGTCCGCTACGAGGACATCGCCGACGTTCCCGCCCCCATGCAGGACGACATGGACACCATCCTGACCAACATCCGCGAAAAGCTCATTGCAGGCGTGGAGAAGCGTCTGGACGCTGACGCACCCGTGGGCTTCCTGCTGTCGGGCGGCCTCGACTCCTCGCTGGTCTGCTCCATCGCCGCCAAGAAGCCGGGCAAGCCCATCCGCACCTTTGCCATCGGCATGGATACCGACGCCATCGACCTGAAATATGCCCGCCAGACTGCTGAGTATCTGGGCAGCGAGCATCACGAGATCATCATCAACCGGGATATGGTCATCAGCAGCCTTGAAGAGGTCATCCGTCTGCTGGGTACCTGGGATATTACCACCATCCGTGCCAGCATGGGGATGTACCTGCTGTGCAAGGCTATCCACGAGCAGACCGATGTACGCGTGCTGCTGACCGGTGAGATTTCCGACGAGCTGTTTGGCTACAAGTACACCGACTACGCCCCCACCGCAGATGCATTCCAGCAGGAAAGCCAGAAGCGCATCCGCGAGCTGTATATGTACGACGTCCTGCGCGCCGACCGCTGCATCTCCGCCAACAGCATCGAGGCCCGTGTGCCGTTCGGTGATCTGGACTTTGTGCGGTACGTCATGGCCATCGACCCCGAAAAGAAGCTGAACAGCTACGGCAAGGGCAAATACCTGCTGCGCAAGGCGTTCGAGGGCGACTGGCTGCCGCCGGAGATCCTGTGGCGCGAAAAGGCCGCTTTCTCCGACGCTGTAGGCCACAGCATGGTGGACGACATCAAGGAGTACGCCGAGAGCCTCTACACCGACGAGGAATTCCAGCTCCGCCGGGCAAACTACTCCGCCCATTGTATGCCGTTTACCAAGGAGAGCCTGTTCTACCGCGAAATTTTCGAGAAATACTACCACGACCAGAGCCGCACCATCGTGGACTTCTGGATGCCCAACAAGGCATGGCCGGGCTGCAACGTCAACGACCCCTCCGCCCGTGTGCTGGCAAACTACGGCGCTTCGGGCGTGTAATCCTCTGAGACCCGCAGGTTATCTTGCGGAGTTCCACTTTTTGCTCGATATTACGTTCAGAATCGAACATCGCACGCTTTGCGGAGTTCGACTTTCGTGCGAAGTTGGAACATCGCAAATTAACCGAACATCGCAAACCTTGCGGAGTTCCAATTTAAGACGATATTACATCAAATATTTGGAACATCGCAAGATGTTTTACCACAGTAGCGCAGCTGTAAGAGCATAACAAAGCAGGCACGCATTTCCGGCTTTTCCGGGTGCGTGCCTGCTTTTATTTTGATATTGTTTTTCAGCTGCCGGAGACTGCCAGCGCCAGCGCACCCACGAGGACGGCGAAACCGCCAAGGACGCCGAGGGCGATCTTTGCCTCATCGGCCTCGATCTGTTCCTGAATCGCCACCTGCGTGCCGCAGTAGACATTGCAGCAGGCGCTGTGGCCGTCCGGGGTGGTGGCGGTGATCAGGGCCTCCCCATCCCCCACCGCCGTTACCAGACCAAAGGGGTCTACGGTGGCGGCGGCAGGGTTGCTGGTAGTCCAGGTGATGGGTACTGCGTCACCGTTCTCCACGGCTACGGAAGCTCTCAGGGCCGCCGTGCCGCCGATGTTCTCCAGATACAGCCGCTCCTTGTTCAAGGTTACCCGGCCCACGTTGGACACCACCGTTACGTCACACCGCAGGGTGGTGGTGTAGGTGTTGGCCACGATGGTGGTCTTGCCGGGCTTCTGGGCCGTTACGAGGCCGTTGCGGTCCACCGTCGCCACAGCGGGATTGGTGCTGTACCACTGGTACACCCAGTCGTCGGGGGCGGCGCTGGACAGATAGAGCTGATAGACCGGGTTCCGGTCATCGTACTCGATCTCCATGTCCAGCCAGCTCTGGTTCAGGCGGCTCTCTGCCGCCGCAGTATTTTCTTCGTCCAGTATCGCCGTGGGTGCCGCCGCAGCCGCACTCAGAGGGCCGGCCGCAGCGCCGAAGAGCAGTGTCACTGCCAGAGCGGCAGCAAGATGGGCTAAATGCTTTTTCATCTGATGTTCCTCACAGTCTTGCGGGGCGCTGATCGGCGCGGCCCGCAGTCCACCAAAAATCTCTTGCGTTCCGGGACAGAGCGCCGCAGCTCGTTCCCGTTCTTACCTTTTATTATATCATTCCGCCGCTGCGTGAGCAAATAAAAGCTCTTGCGCAGTTTTTGTGCAGATGTTACAATAAGGGCAGCAAGTATTTCGGTCAATAACAGGAGGATTTTATTATGGTAAAGCACATCATTCTCTGGCAGCTCAAGGACGAATATTCCGACGCCGAAAAGGCAGACATCAAGGCCGGCATCAAAGCGGGCCTCGAGGGTCTGGCCGGTCAGATTCCGGGCCTCGTGGAAATCCACGTCAACATCAACGGCCTGCCCTCTTCCAACGCCGATTTGATGCTGGACACCACCTTTGAGTCTGCCGAGGCACTCAAGGGCTACTCCAAGCACCCGGCTCATGTGGCCGTCGCCGACAGCAAGGTGCGGCCCTACTATAAGAGCCGCGTCTGCCTGGATTACGAGGTTTAATATTGACAAACCCACCGATTTTGCGTATATTAGATGTAATAATGTAAATTGGCTGTGAAGAGAAGAGTACGCCTCGTCTGCGCCTGACAGAAAGCCCGAAGGATGGAACCGGGCAGGCCGCGCGGAGCGGAACATGGTCTCTGAGCTGCGCGGGCGAAGCGTTATGTCAGCCTGCGACGGGTGCGCCCGTTACTGCGCTCGCCGGAAGTTCCGGCGCAAGGCCGCGTCTGCAAGGGTGCGGCGAAACAAGGTGGTACCACGGAAGTTATACGCTCTCGTCCTTGTCCGGCACAGCCGGCAGGGCGGGGGCGTTTTTCGCTGTTAGCGCCAAAAGAAAGGAAGAATCGTTTTCATGAGCGAGCACAAGACATTCTACATCACCACACCTATTTATTATCCCAGCGACAAGCTGCACATCGGCCACAGCTACACCACCGTGGCCTGCGACGCACTGGCACGCTTCAAGCGGATGCAGGGCTACGACGTCATGTTCCTGACCGGCACCGACGAGCACGGCCAGAAGATCCAGGACAAGGCCGCCGACGCAGGCGTGACCCCCAAGGAGTACGTGGATAAGATCGTCGCCACCGTCAAAGATCTGTGGAAGCTGATGGACATCAGCTACGACCGCTTCATCCGCACCACCGACGACTACCACATGGAGTCCTGCCAGAAGATCTTCACCAAGCTCTATGAGCAGGGCGACATCTACAAGGGCGAGTACACCGGCCACTACTGCAAGCCCTGCGAGAGCTTCTGGACCGACAGTCAGCTGGTGGACGGCAAATGCCCCGAGTGCGGCCGCGAGGTCTACGATGCCCACGAGGAAGCCTACTTCTTCAAGACCGGCAAGTACGCCGACCGTCTGCTCAAGCTCTACGAGGAGAACCCCCAGTTCATCCAGCCCGAGAGCCGCAAGAACGAGATGATCGCCTTCATCAAGCAGGGCCTGCAGGACACCTGTGTCTCCCGTACCTCCGTCAAGTGGGGCATCCCCGTGCCTTTCGACCCCAAGCACACCATGTACGTCTGGGTCGATGCTCTGAGCAACTATATCTCCGCTCTGGGCTACGGCAACGAGAAGTACGACGAGTACAGCAAGTTCTGGCCTGCTGACCTGCACATGGTGGGCAAGGAGATCCTCCGCTTCCACACCATCCTGTGGCCCGCCATGCTGATGGCTCTGGATCTGCCGCTGCCCAAGCGGGTGTTCGGCCACGGCTGGCTGCTGATGAACGGCGGCAAGATGTCCAAGTCCGTGGGCAATGTCGTTGACCCCGTCATCCTCTGCGACCGCTACGGCGTGGACGCCATCCGCTACTTCCTGCTGCGTGAGATCCCCTTCGGCAACGACGGCACGTTCACCAACGAGGCCCTCATCAACCGCATCAACAGCGACCTTGCAAACGACCTTGGCAACCTGCTGAGCCGCACCGTCGCCATGTGTGAGAAGTACTTCGGCGGCACTGTCCACAAAGTGGCCGGCACCGAGGCCATCGACACCGAGCTGGAGACCATGACTAATGAACTGCTGGGCAAGGTCACGGCAGACATGGACAACCTGACCATCCCGCAGGCTCTGATGGAGATCTTCGCCGTCATCCAGCGCGCCAACAAGTATATCGACGAGACCGCCCCCTGGGCTCTGGCCAAGGATGAGGCCAACAAGGAGCGCCTTGAGAGCGTGCTGTACCACCTGTGCGAGGCTCTGCGCGTGGCCGGCATCCTGCTGAACGCTTACCTGCCCTCCACCGCTCCCAAGATGATGGAGCAGCTGGGTCTGGATGCTTCCGCTATCGACGTGGAGAAGGCCGCTTACGGCGCACAGGAGAGCTACACCGTCCACAAGGGTGAGGCGCTGTTCCCCCGCATCGACGTGGCAAAGGAGATTGCCCACCTGAAGGAAGAGGACGAGAAGCGCAAGGCCGCTGCCGAGGCCGCTAAGAAGGCCAAGGAAGAGGCTGAGAAGAAGGCCGCTGCTCCCGCCGAGGAGAGCAATGTGGACTTCACCCACGAGGCAGAGATCTCCTATGACGACTTCTGCAAGGTGGAGCTGCGCGTGGCCGAGGTCCGCGCCTGCGAGAACCTGAAGGAGAGCAAAAAGCTGCTCCACCTGACCGTCTTTGACGGCGAGCGTGAGCGCTGCATCCTGTCCGGCATCGCCAAGTGGTTCAAGCCGGAAGACCTCATCGGCAAGAAGCTCGGCATCGTCTGCAATCTGGCACCCCGCCCGATGATGAAGGGCAAGTATGTCAGCGAGGGCATGATCTTCGCCGCTGACACTGCCGACGGCGGCTGCTCCATCCCCTTCTACAGCGACGACACCCCCGTGGGCGCGCGCATCCACTGAGCGATGGAGAACAACATGACTCTTTCCCGCGCCGAGAAGCTGGACAAAATTTTTGGCACACCGCTGTTTGCGGTGCTGCTGGCCATCTTCTGCAATGTGCTGTGGGGCTGTGCGTTCCCCTTCATCAAGATGGGCTACCGCCTCTTTGAAATCGATCCGTCCAACACCGCGTCCATCTTCTGCTTTGCCGGTGTAAGGTTCATGCTGGGCAGTCTGCTCGTCCTGCTGGGCAGCACCCTGCTCCAGAGCCGGATGCCCACCTTCCCGAAAGGGAAAGTCTTTGCCGAGTGCTGTGTACTGGGCCTGTGGCAGACCACGACCCAGTACGCCTTCTACTACATCGCCGTGGCGATGCTCACCGGTGCGTTCGGCGGCATCCTGAACAGCACCCAGAGCTTTCTGGGCGTCATCTTTGCCCACTTCATCTACGGCAATGCCGATCGGATGACCCCGGCAAAGACCCTGGGCTGCGCCGTCGGCTTTGCGGGCGTCCTCATCGGCACACTGGGCAACCACGGCGGCGGCAGCGGCTGGGGTGTCTTCTGTATGCTGTTTGCAACGGTGGTCTTCACCCTGTCCGGCCCGTGGAACAAGTCCGTCACCAAAAAGGCAGACAGCTTCGCGGTCTGCTTCCTGAACCTGTTCGTGGGCGGCGCAGCACTCTTCGTGCTGGGTACGGCTCTCGGCGGGCGTCTGGGCAGTGTGACGCCGTTTGGCATTCTGGTGCTGCTGTATCTGGCCTTCATCTGCGGCGCCGGCTATCTGCTCTGGGCCTTGCTGATGAAGAACAACCCCGTCAGCCGCATTGCCATCTTCGGCTTCGTGAACCCGGTGGTCAACGTGCTGCTGAGCGCTGTGCTCAACGGCGAACCGCTATTCCGCTGGCAGTATCTGGCCGCACTGGTGTTCGTCTGCGTCGGCATCTGGCTGGTGAACAAAGCCCCCGCCAAGAAGGAGGGGCAATGACCGGCCCGATTTTCGACACCCACGCCCACTACAGCGCCCGCGCCTTCGATGCTGACCGCTTCGCTCTGCTGGACAGCCTGCCCGAAAAGGGCGTGGTCGGCGTCTGCGAGCAGGCCACCCATTCGGGGGACGCGCCCCGGGTGCTGGAGCTGGCTCACCGCTATCCGTGGGTGTACGCCGCCATCGGCATCCATCCCGAGAGCCTGCTGGCCCCCGAGGACTGCGGCGAGGAAGGCCCTGCCCCCACTGTCTCGGTCTTTGGCGGCGACTGGGCCGCTGAGATGAAAGCCCTTGCCCCCTGCTACGACGACCCGAAAGTGGTCGCTGTGGGCGAGTGCGGGCTGGACTACCACTGGCCTGTGCCGAAGGACGCACAGCTGGCGCTGTTTGAGGCGGAGATCCGCCTTGCGCTTGAGCTGGATAAGCCCATCATCGTCCACGACCGAAACGCCCACGCCGACGTCTACGCCCTGCTGAAAAAGTACCGTCCCAAGGGCGTCGTCCACTGCTATTCCGGCAGTGCGGACGACGCCGTGTGGCTGGCCCGGCAGGGGCTGTATTTCGGCTTTGGCGGCGCCTGTACCTTCAAGGGTGCCAAACGGGCGGCAAAGGCCATTGCGGCTCTGCCTTTGGAGCAGATCGTCCTCGAGACGGACTGTCCCTACATGGCCCCGGAGCCAGTGCGCGGCATCCGCTGCGACAGCTCCCTCATCCGGTACGTCGGCGAGTATGTCGCCAGCGTCAAGGGCATCAGCCCGGAAGAAGTTTTCCGCCAGACGGCGCAGAACGCCAAAGCTGTATACCAACTGTAAGATTCAGGGCATTTTCCTGTTTCTGTATAAATTCGAAATCATATTTTTTCATAAGGAGATTCTATTATGAAAGCTCGTATCCCTTCTCACCGCGAATTCATCATCAACTTCCCCGACAGCGTTGACCAGGCAAAGGCCAACGAGGGCTGGGCAAAGCTGCAGCAGATCGTTGAGGACTACAAGAAGGCCCACAACGGCGCTTCCATCTACGCTCCCACCTTCATCGAGGACTGCGAGCCTGCCGTCAAGAAGCTGCAGGAAGAGTACGGCTTCGAGTACACCGTCGAATACGTGAAGTAATTTTTCCAAAAGATTCAACAAAATGAGAACAGCCGCCGCATGGAGCTTTCCGTGCGGCGGCTGTTTTTGCCCGGCGGGACGCGAGGCGCCGGGCCTTACGAGTTGCGCTTGCCGATTTTTCTGCAACCCCTTGGCGGGGCCTTGAAAAATCGGAGCGCTGCCCCAGCCTCGCCTCCCTGTTTCCGCCGCAGGCGGTGGTCGGCTCCGCTGCTGTTCGAATCCACCCTTGCGGCGCTTTACAAACTTCCAGATAAAACAGAAACTCCAGTGTCATTACAACACTGGAGTTCTTGGTGGAGCGAAGCAACCCAAATCCGAACCATTGCACTCTGGGGCATCTTTGGCGGCAATCTCATCGAAAGTGATGGTTTTTGTGCCGTCTTTGTAGTTGAATGTAATCAAAACTTTTTCATCATAGAGATAAACGGCGTTCACGAAGGTGTTGATGAGCGTTTCCCGGTGGCTTTTCACGTTCGGGTCGAGTTTGCGGAACCGGGTCAGCCAGAACCGAACTTGATTTTCGCTCAACCGTGGCCGAGCGATTTTTTCTTCGGCAATCCGAACTTCAAGCTCTTTCTGCTGGGCTTCCAGCTTTTCCAGCCGCAATTTGGTGGAGTTGGTCAGCACACCCGCCTGGATAGCGTTAAGCATATTCTCAATGCCGTTCTCCACCTCGCGCATCTGCTTTTCCAGTAAGGGGAGCGTGGTGTTTTCCTGATCCTGCAACTCCATGACTTCTGCAACGATGGCATCAATCACGGCATCGTCCTGAATCAGCTTCATGGTTTCAGCCACGACCAAATCTTCCAGCCACTCTTTACGGACGGTCTTTTTCTTGCAGGTCTTGAAACGCTTCGCGGTGGCGCACTTATAATAATGATGAACGACCTTGTTTCTACCCGTACCGCACTCGCCGAACATCATCGCGCCGCACATTCCACAGAACAGCTTGGTGGTGAGCAGATAATCATCCTCGGCCTTGTGGCGGGCAGGAGCACGGCTGTTCTTTTTGATTTTCAGCTGCACTTCCTCAAACAAATCCTTGTCCACGATGGCCGGGATGCTGTCGGGCATCACAATGTCCTTGAAGTGGTTTTCTCCGATGTACCGCTTATTCGTCAGCAGCGTCTGAACACTGTTGTAGGTAAACTTCTGATTACGGTTGGTGGTCACGCCACTGTCGTTCAGCCAGTTCATCAGTTCTTTCATAGTTGCGCCATCGTTGTACCGCTGAAAGGCTTCTACCACAAAGGGAGCTTTCAGCGGATCGACTTGAAAGAACTTCTCCTCATCCACCTTAAAACCAATGGGAATCGTGCCGCCGTTGTACTTTCCCTTCAGAACATTCTCGGTCATGCCGCGCACAACTTTTTCAGAAAGTTCTGCCGAGTAGTATTCAGCCATGCCGGTGAGCATACTCTTGACCATGATACCCGCAGGGCTGTCCGAAATGGGCTCCGTGGCAGATACCAGCTTGACATGATTGCGCTCCAACTGGTACTCATAATGTGCAGAATCGTAGCGGTTTCGGGCAAAGCGGTCAAGTTTCCAGACCAGCACAATGTCAAATAACCGTTTCTCGCTGTCCTTGATCATCTGCTGGAAGTCCGGGCGGTTATCGGTTTTGGCGGAAAGGGCACGGTCAATGTAGTGTTTGACCACAGTGATGCCGTTCTTTTCGGCGTAGCCGTACATTCACGAATCTGGCCTTCGATGGATTCTTCGCGCTGGTTGTCGCTGGAATAGCGGGCGTAAATTACGGCGGTCATGCAAACACCCCTTTCACTTCATTCTCCGCAGGCGGCGCACAAGGTCGGATGCACTGTACAGCACACGAGCCACTGACACCGCATCCTCGCCCACGATGTAGAATACCGAGTAGTTGTCCACCAGCATCTGCCGCAGCCCTTGGGTGCGCTCCGGCTCGCTCTCTACCAGCGCACAGCGTTCCGGCAGGATGTTCAGCGACTGGATGGCTTCTGCAATGCGGTTGTATTGCCCCATAGCCGTGTCAGGCTCCAGCAGACGGTCCGCAATGTAGCCGTAGATCTGCTCCATGTCGCTGAGGGCTGCATGGGAAATTTTCACGTCATACTGCTTCATCTGTGCTGTTCCCTGAACTGTGCGAATGCGCTTGCAGCATCCACGGTATCACCGTTCTGAATCTCCTTGATGCCTACCTGCAAGGCTGCATGAAGCTGGTCATCGGTCATAGTGTCAGCGTTCAGCGCAGCCGGAGCCTTCGGCAGGGACAGCGAGAACGGAATGCCGCCAGTCAGGGTGATCTGGCGCAGGTACATATCAATGGCGGTCGCCATCGGGATACCGAGCTGCTTCAGCACATCTTCGGCTTGCTGCTTGACGGTAGGGTTCACACGAAGATTGAGTGTCATCGTTTTTTCCATGGTTATCACCTCAAGTTTATTGTAACGTATTTTGCGTTGCAAGTCAATCGAGTGCGAAGTCGCTATTGAAATTCTCTGTATTGCACAATACATTCGTCATTAAATTGTTTAAAGCGCAGAATATTCATTCGTTAGAATAAATCTTTGGAGTACGCCCAGTTTGTGCTGGGTGGTGAGATTGAGCATTATCTCTCACTCAGCTGTGACCATAGCAGATTTAGAAGATTGACCTTTAATTAGAATATACAGATAAAACCGACAGCCATCTACTTGCGACTTGCAAATAGATGGCTGTCTATTATTAACTACGCATTTTAACAATGATTTTTCTTTTCAACAAGCATTCCGATAATAAACGAAAGTAGGAAAACGAGTAGCCAAATCAAAACTCCGTAGTGTGCCTTGAGTTGCCATACTTTTCCTATATACATATCCGGCGTGATTTTTGTGGCGTTTATTTTAATAATGAAATCGCCCAACACTTGTCCAATCAAAATTCCTGCCCAGTTTCCAGCCGTTGTGATAAGAGCCGCTTTATACATTTCCAGAAAACAGAAAGTAACGGATGCAACCCATACACACAAATAATAATGGGCTGCTGTCCATTCAAACAAGTAGATTTCATGAAACACTGTTTGAGAGAGAAGATAGCACACCACATATGCTAAAAATACGATCAGCAAAAATCCGAGACAAGTTTCCTTTTTTGATGCTGTGTTCTTCATACGGCTTTTGAATCCTATTCCAATGTGTACCGCCATCTTTGTGTTTCATTATAAAATAGCTTGACTGTTTACTTCGATACTATTTCGACAGTTGGCATCTTGCCTTCCAATCCAAGTTCATCATCTTCTGCAACTCTATAACTGGTAACATTTATTGAATACATATAATCTGAAATATCTGGATTTTCTTCATCGTCGGGAAGTTCAACTTCAAAAGTCTCAAACTCAAACACATAAGACGTTCCTTCAATAAGTTCGCCTGTCAAGTCCTTCTGGAAATGAAGCAAAAAAGGCCTGTCTTGAAAGAAGTGAACAACGGCGATTGTTTTTCCCGGAAGCGCATAGTAATCGGGCAAGAGTTGCTCAACTGTGGCCATAAAAGAACCCGAAAACTGTGCAAAATGCTTTTTGCTTTCGGCTATTTGCTGTTTCCCGTCATTATACCCTGCCTCGTAGCCAGTGGCATAGCCTTCTTCGTATTCCGCATTGTGCGCATCTGAACTTTGAGCATTATTTCCACAGCCAACCAATGTAAGTACTAGCATAAGGCCAAGAACTATTGTAGCCATCTTTTTCATACTGTTTCCTCCTTCCATGTTTTTCTTCGCCTTTATCGGACTTTTCCACAGTTTTTGCAAAATCGTTCGGAAGAATCATTTAATGTTCCACAGTCCGGGCAGTACCACCTACCATCTGGCATCGGTTCAACAGGCGAAGGCGTTTGGTGCGCCTTTGCCGGAGTTTGATTGGATGGTGCAGTAAACAACGGCGCAATATTCACATCTCTGCGTCCAACGCCAGCAAGGCTTCTAAAATCCCACGACTTAACTTCTTGTGCCAGCGTCCGTTTTGGTTCAATATACTGACCACACCGCTGGCAATATCGAACACCCAGCTTGTTTTCATAGCCGCAATTTTTACAAGTCATCAAAACTCCCTCCTTGCTTTTTGTTTATATAACGAAATTTAAGCCTGATTTATTTCGTTTGTTTACAAAATTTTCCAAAATCGTATAGATGCACATAAACTTCCTGAAAATTTGTAGCACAATCGCAATCTTCTTTTAAATAAACACGCTATAAGGATAAACTTTTTGTTTTACCTCGATTGAAAGCCATCTTTAGCTTTCTGGTTTGAGAACTGTACTTCGGGCCGGATTCTTTGGGTCTACTAAAATTTTTATTGGTGCCCCTTTCGGAATACATGGATTGAACCAAAACCACTGCGACTTTCCATTATAGGTTTCACCTTTAACTTTATACTGATAATGTACCACATATGGATAGATTACATCTTCATCGGCAAGGTGGTAGGTACTCATATGAAATTTTATATGTACCCGTTTTGTTGCTGTAACCTTTCCGATGATTCTTGTTCCATTTTTCAAAAGTTCTGCCTTTTTATAGTCGGAAATAATCGCCAATCCGATAATTATACCTGCTACAATCCATGCTAATATCGCAGCCACCCAAATACCAGACTTACACGCTCCAACCGATATAATTGCCGCCACGAACATTCCGACATATGCCAGTGTATGAATAAGATCTTTTGAAAAAAACATTTTATCTCGTGTAATTTTCATAAAACGGCATCCTCCTCAAATCCTACAGTCGGTAATCAGCAGCTTCGTGAAATCAACGTTCCTTAGATACTTAGATTTAATCCTATTTTGTTTCATCCGTCTACAAAATTCCTCAAAATCGTATAGCTGCACATAAATTTCCAGAAAACTTGTAGCACAATCACGATTTTTCTTTTCACTCAGATAAACCACCACGGCAATTCCAGCCACAGGTTATCCATAGCCTGTTCCTCGGTCTTTTGGGCGCGGCCTTTTGTCAGGTGGAAATATATCGCCGTACCAATCAAAGGATGTTCCTCACCATCGGTGAAGCCATAGCGGTACAGCAGGTAAGTCTGCTCCCGTTGGGTCAGCCGTTTCAGGCCATCGTACAGTTCCCGGCGCGATTCCTGCTCTTCCATAATACTCTGCGGCTGCATGGCGTAGGGGTCGGCTATGGCTTCAATGCGCCGCAGTTGTTCCTCTCCCGGCAGAACATCGTCCAGCGAAACGCGCTGGTAGCAGACGCCGTCCTTGTCCTCCGTTACCATCCGCTGCTCAAAAGCGGCAAAGGCATCCCGTACCATGTCCATCATGGCGTTGCGGATGGCAGGAGCCGCATAGGTCAGGAACTTCATGCCGCGCGCTGCATCGAACTTCGGCACAGCTTTCCATAAGCCCAGATTGCCCGCCTGTTTCAAATCGTCCGTATCAAGGTTCAGGCCAGCCTGTGCCAAATTCATGCTGCGAAAAAGGTCATTTGCCACCTTGCCAATAAAGGACTTGTTGTTTTCGATCAGGCTGTCCAGTGCGGTGGCGTCCCCTTTATGTGCCAGCGCACAAAGCCGTTCATTCGTCTGCTTCATGGGCGTTTTCCTGCTCTGCGGCAGACTGCAAGATTCCCAACAGACCGCTTCGCAGCTGTTCCAGTGCTTCCGGCGTGGCTCCTTCCATACCCGAAACGCTGTCCAACATTGCATCCGTCAACTGCTCTGCCGTAATCGTTGGGTGCTGCACATCCTGCCCTTTGGTCAATTCAGTGAACATCTTCTCTGCCACTTTCTTGCTCATGGCTTCCTGTTCGGCGTAATGGCTCCCGATGCCCTTTTTAATTTCTTTGACCGCTGCCATGAAATACATCTCAATGTCATCAAGGTCGCCTTGATACACCGGCTTTCTCCGAAGGCTGATGTCCTTTGCGGCTTTGGCTGCTTCCGGGGTCTTGACCTTTGTGCGCAGCAGGGTGCTCAATGTCGTGAGCATGGCATTCTGTGCTGCGATGCCGGAAGCAAAGGTATCATCAAAATACTGCGATATGCGGTAAGTAAGCTCTGCGAAGCGAGCGTTTTCCAGCAGCAGGTTGACCACCTCTGTATTGACACGTCCTGTGTAGAGGTTCTTTGCAGCTTCTACGGACAAGCCTAACTCGGCAATGTCGTAGTTCTTGCGGTCGGGAATGTTGGTTTCTCCCAGCAGAAAATCCGTGGACACGTTGAACAGCCTTGCAATCCTCAGCACCTGCTCATGGGTCAGGGTTCCTTTTGCGCCACTGATAAAGCGGCTGATGGTACTCTTGGAGCAGCCGATTTCCTTGGCAAGCTCCGGTTGGCTGATATTGTGCTCTTTCATCAAGTCCGCAAGACGGACGTTGGACGGTGCGGGCAGATATTCCTGTGCCATGTGGTCGGCCCTCCTTTTTGAGCTTTTTCCTCATTATAATACGCTCTGCCGTTTTGTTCAATATACGGTTTCCCCTCTGCCCTTGCTGTTGCAAATCTGCAACCAGTAAGGGCTTTTTTCTTTTTCCGTTGCAGTTCTGCCGCTTTTTCGCCTTTCCTGCAAAATTTTCCGTATATTCAGGCAGGAAGCAAAAAACACCAGAGTTCCCACGCTAGGGACTCTGGTGCAACGCACGAAACAAAGGAGAAATGCCCTTGAGCCTGTATCAAACTGTCAAGTCCGCCATCACCGTTCGGCAGGTGGGAGAGATGTACGGCATGGAGCCCGACCGCCATGGCATGGTATGCTGTCCGTTCCACTCCAACAACCACCCCAGTATGATGCTGAACGAATCCTACTATTACTGTTTCGCTTGCGGAGCCAACGGCGATGCCATCGACCTCACCGCCAAGCTGTTTGACCTGACCCCCCGGCAAGCCGCCGAGAAGCTGATAAATGACTTCGGGCTTGACCCGGACAAGCCGCCCGCCAATGCCATCGCCCTGCCGCCGCCCAAGCGCGGCCTGACGGACGAGCAGTGGGCAGACATCGCCTACTGTCTGCGGGTGCTGACCGATTATCTCGACCTGCTGCACGACTGGCGAGAGCGCTACAAGCCTGCCACCCCGGAGGAACCGCATGACCCACGGTTTGAAGAAGCCCTCCACATGACCGAGACCATCGAGCACCTGACGGACTGCGTTGCATTTGGGACGCCCCAGCAGAAGGCCGCTGCCGCCGCACAGCTGCTGTCCGGGTCGTACCTGCTGATGCTGGAGGAGCGCACCGACCGCCTTGCTCTGGCAAAGTGCGCCTAATAATTTATTCACCTGAAGTGGTAGGTCTCACCGTGAGACCTACCACTTCACTTTCCTAAAGGAGAACCACCACATGAAGAAAAACATTTCCCGCAACCCTTTATGGCCGGACTGGTACAACGGTAAGAAGATTGATGAAGTCCAGTTTGGCCGTGCCTTTCTGGAACAGTGGCCGCTGAAATGCGTCAACG
>NZ_JAFREF010000029.1:0-816 GCF_017377665.1 Faecalibacterium sp. Marseille-P9590 | reverse complement strand
CTTCTTTTCCTCTTCCTTTTCTTCCTTTTTCTCCCCCTTCCTCCTTCTTCCTTCCCTTTCTTTTTCCTCCTCCCTCCCTCCTTTCTCCTCTTCTTCCTTTCTCCTTTCCCCCTTCTTCCCTTTTTCCCCCCTCCTTCTTTTCTTCTTTCTTCCTCTTCTCCTCCTCTCCCCCTCTTTTCCTCTTCCTGCCTTTCCTTCCCCCCCTCTTCTTCTCTCTTCCTTTTCCCTCCCTCTTTTTCTCCTTTCTTTTTCCTTTCTCCCCCCTCTCCTTCTCTCTCCCTCTCTCCCCTTCCTTTTTTCTTCCCCTTCTTTCTTTCCTCTCTCTCTCTCCTCCCTCTCTCCTCCTCTCTCCCCTTTTCTCTCCCTCCCTCTCTCCTTCTCTCCTCTTCTTCTTTTTTCTCCTTTCCTCTTTCTTCTCCTCCTTCTTCTCTTTCCCTTTTTTCCTTCCCTTCCTTTTCCTTTTTTTCCTTTCTTCTCCTCCCTTTCTTTCTTTTTCCTTTCTTTTCTCCCTCCTCTCCTTCTCTTTCCTCTCCTGGGCGAATTTCTTCTTTGCGCTTTTTCTTCCTTTCCTTCTCTTTTCCCCCTCTCTCTTCCTTTCTTCCCCCTTTCCCTTCCCTTTTCTCTTTCTCCTCTTTTTTCTCTTCTCTTTCTTTCCCTCTTCTCCCCTTCCTTTCCCCCCTCCCTTTCCTCTTTTTTCTCCCCTCTTCCTTCTTCTTCTACTTCCTCTGTTCTTTCCCTCCCTCCTCTTTCCTTCTCGAAAAAAACCTAGGTACCCTCCCCCCCCCCCCCCCCCCCCCCCCACCGACAACGAACCGT
>NZ_JAFREF010000028.1:0-835 GCF_017377665.1 Faecalibacterium sp. Marseille-P9590 | reverse complement strand
TGGATTCGTGTTTGTCATTTTTACGATTTGCTCTTTGGCTGAGCAGCTAGGGCGCCTCACTGTCAGTGTTTCCCTTTCTCTTCCCTCCTTCTCCGCTTCTTTCTTTCTTTCTCTCCTCCTCCCTCTTTTTTCTTCTCCCCCTCCCCTCCTTCCCTCTCCTCTCCCCCTCCTCTCTCCTTCCTTTTTTTTTTTTTTCCTTCTCTCCTTTTTTTTTCTCCTTCTCTCCCCTCTCCTGCTTTTCTTCCCCTCTTTCTTCCCCTTCCCTCTCTTCCCCTCTTCCCCCCCGCTTTAACCGCTTTTCTTTTCCCCCTTTCTCTTCCCCCTTCCCCGGTCTCTTCTTGCCGCCACCCTCCTGATGCCTTCCCTCCGCCGCTCCCTCCTTTTTCTTCCCCTCTCCTTCTCTTTCTTTCCTTCTTCCTCCGCTCTTTCTTCCTTCCTCTTTCCTCTTCTCCTCTCTCTCCTTTTTCCCCTACTTTTTTCTCACACTCTCTTCCCTTCCTTCCCATTCCTTTCTTTTAACATCTTCCTTCCTCCCCTCCTTCCTTCCCCCTCCTTTCTTTCTCCCTTTCCTCCTTCCTCCCCTCCTCCTTCCTCCACTCGAGAGGCCGGAGGCGTCTTCTCCCCCCCCCTCCCCCTCTCTCTTTTCTTCTTTTTTTTTTTTTTCTCATCCCTCTTCCTCCTTGATCTCCTCCTACGCCTTCGTCGGCAGCGTCAGATGTGTATAAGAGACAGGGTCACGTCGGTGGGGGCCGTGCTGGGCGAGCACCACAGGAGCGTAACTGGTCTGAACGGCGTGCTGGAGAGTGAGGCCAAGAGCAGAGTCGCTGGCTTCGTC
>NZ_JAFREF010000027.1:0-870 GCF_017377665.1 Faecalibacterium sp. Marseille-P9590 | reverse complement strand
CTCAAGCGAATTGTGGTCAAGCCCTCGACCTATTAGTACACGCTTGCTGAATGGATCACTCCACTTACACATCGTGCCTATCAACCTTGTAGTCTTCAAGGGGTCTTACTTGTTTAAAACAATGGGACATCTTATCTTTGGGTCGGCTTCACGCTTAGATGCTTTCAGCGTTTATCCGATCCGTACGTAGTTGCCCAGCTATGCTCCTGGCGGAACAACTGGTGCGCCAGAGGTACGTCCGTCCCGGTCCTCTCGTACTAGGGACAGCTCCCATCAAATATCCTGCGCCCACGACAGATAGGGACCGAACTGTCTCACGACGTTCTGAACCCAGCTCGCGTACCGCTTTAATTGGCGAACAGCCAAACCCTTGGGACCGAATACAGCCCCAGGATGCGATGAGCCGACATCGAGGTGCCAAACCTCCCCGTCGATGTGGACTCTTGGGGGAGATCAGCCTGTTATCCCCAGGGTAACTTTTATCCGTTGAGCGATGGCATTTCCACTCACATACCACCGGATCACTAACTCCAACTTTCGTTACTGCTCGACCCGTCAGTCTCGCAGTTAGGCTCGCTTCTGCGTTTGCACTCTTTTGCTTGATTTCCGTTCAAGCTGAGCGAACCTTTGAACGCCTCCGTTACTTTTTAGGAGGCGACCGCCCCAGTCAAACTGCCCACCTAACAATGTCCCCCGACTCGATTCAGAGCCGCAGGTTAGAATTCCAATATCGCAAGGATGGTATCCCAACGGCCACTCCGCAACCGCCAAAGCGATTGTTTCCCAGTGTCCCATCTATCCTGTGCATGCAACATCGAAACCCAATATTAGGCTACAGTAAAGCTCCATGGGGTCTTTCCGTCTTGTCGC
>NZ_JAFREF010000026.1:0-921 GCF_017377665.1 Faecalibacterium sp. Marseille-P9590 | reverse complement strand
AAGATGATGTGTAAGGAGGAAGAATGAAGGTTCATGTGCGCTGCTTGATTGATGAGATGGAAAAAATAGGTAAGATTAAAAAGAGGGAAAAACTGGTAGCGAAAATAAGAAGAAGTGAAATATAGGATTGAAGGGTTAGAAAGGAAAAATCAAAGATGAAAGAAATGGAGAAAGAAAATGAAGATAAAAGAAGAGGAAAAAGGGATTAAAGAAGGGGAAGGGGGGGTGAGGAGAAAAAAAAGAGAAAAGGGGAGAGGGGAGAAGGGAGGAAAAGGGGAGAAGGAAAAGGGGAAAAAGGAGGGGGGAGAAAGGAGAGGGGGGGAAAAAGGGAGAGAGGGGGAAAGAAAAAAGAGAGGAAAAAAGGAAAAGGGGAAAAAAAGGAAAAAGGGGGGAAAGGGGGGGAAAGGAGAAGAAAGAAGGAAAGGAAAGGAAAGGGAGAACAACGGGGGGGGAGTGGGGCCCCACAGGGGGAGGGCCACAGAAAGAAGGAGGAGAAAGGGGAGGAAGAGAAGGGAAGAAGGGGGAGGGGGGGGAAGGAAAGAGAAGGAAAGAAGAAGGGAAAAAGGGAAGGAAGAAGGAAGGAGGGGAGGAAAAAGAGGAGGAGGGGAGGGAAGGGAGGAGAAAGAGGGGAAGGAGAGGAGAAGGAGGGGCGGGGAAGGAGGAAAGAAGAAAGGAAGGAGGGGAAGAGAGAGAAGAAGGAGAGGAGGAAGGGAAAGGAAGAAAAAAGAAAGAAAAGAGAGAAGAAGAAAAGAAGGAAGGAAGGAGGGGGGAGAGAGGGAGGGGGGACAGGAGGGGGGGGGAGGGGAGGGGGGAACAGATGGGGGGGGGGGGTTTTTTGCCCCGGGGGTTTTGGGGGGGTCTTTTCCGACGGGGGGGCGCTTTTCTCCAATATGGGTTTTTTCTCGGGGGGGGGGGGCGCCG
>NZ_JAFREF010000025.1:0-967 GCF_017377665.1 Faecalibacterium sp. Marseille-P9590 | reverse complement strand
GAGATTGAAGTAGTCCACCAGCAAATCAGAAAGCGTGGGTTCTTTTGCTTTTTCTAGAGCATCCAGAAGAAGCTGCTTCTTTTCGTTCAGGTCTGCGATCCAGCGTTGCAGCCCACGGATTGCGCTGCGGATGGACTGCATCAGGCTGTTGGCTGCACGAATATCCCGGTTCAGGTTGCCGAGAACGGTTTCCACTCCACGCTTTTCCATCTGGTGTGCAGCGGGGCCGAGATGGACGGTCGGTATCTGCTGGATGCCCTGCCGCTCAAAGGAGCGCAGGTCAACACGTTCTGGTCTGCCAGCAGCTTCCAGATAGCGGTTGGTGATGGTCTCCCAGCCATGCCGCCAGACCTCGGCGTACTTCTGGTCGTTCCAGTCCACCGTGTTTTCCTTGTGACATTTCCAGTTGCCAGAAGGGAGCCGGATGCGCTCGCCGTTCTCGTCAAGGTCGTACACCTTTCGGGCTTTCGGGAGCCACTTGCCGTGTTCATCCATTGCCCGGAGCGTCAGCAGAATGTGGGCGTGTGGGTTTCCATCTCCCTTGTCGTGGATGGCAAAGTCAGCGATCATCCCTTTGGAAACAAACTGCTCGTTGCAAAATTCTTTGAGCATGGGAAGATACTGTTCCTTCGGCACCTCTACCGGGAACGCCAGCACGATGCGCCGGGCAAGCTGGGAGTTCCACTGGTTCTCCACGGCTTCTACGGCGTTCCAGAGGTTTTGCCTGTCTGCAAATCCGGGCGGCGCATGGGACGGCAGCATGATCTCGGCGTGGACAAGCTCTTTCTTCTTGTTGTAGAATTTCGTTTTCTGGTCGTACTCGCTGAACAGCCGTTCGCCGCTCTGGTAAGCGGCCCCGGCAACGGCGGACTGCCCTTGGCTGCGCTTGACGATGGTGATTTTGAAATGCGGACACGGAATAGGCATCACCCCCAAACAAAAAGACCGCCCAGCAAGATTGCTCTTG
>NZ_JAFREF010000024.1:0-1272 GCF_017377665.1 Faecalibacterium sp. Marseille-P9590 | reverse complement strand
AACAGTTGGAAACGACTGCTAATACCGCATAAGCCCACGGCTCGGCATCGAGCAGAGGGAAAAGGAGCAATCCGCTTTGAGATGGCCTCGCGTCCGATTAGCTAGTTGGTGAGGTAACGGCCCACCAAGGCGACGATCGGTAGCCGGACTGAGAGGTTGAACGGCCACATTGGGACTGAGACACGGCCCAGACTCCTACGGGAGGCAGCAGTGGGGAATATTGCACAATGGGGGAAACCCTGATGCAGCGACGCCGCGTGGAGGAAGAAGGTCTTCGGATTGTAAACTCCTGTTGTTGAGGAAGATAATGACGGTACTCAACAAGGAAGTGACGGCTAACTACGTGCCAGCAGCCGCGGTAAAACGTAGGTCACAAGCGTTGTCCGGAATTACTGGGTGTAAAGGGAGCGCAGGCGGGAGAACAAGTTGGAAGTGAAATCCATGGGCTCAACCCATGAACTGCTTTCAAAACTGTTTTTCTTGAGTAGTGCAGAGGTAGGCGGAATTCCCGGTGTAGCGGTGGAATGCGTAGATATCGGGAGGAACACCAGTGGCGAAGGCGGCCTACTGGGCACCAACTGACGCTGAGGCTCGAAAGTGTGGGTAGCAAACAGGATTAGATACCCTGGTAGTCCACACCGTAAACGATGATTACTAGGTGTTGGAGGATTGACCCCTTCAGTGCCGCAGTTAACACAATAAGTAATCCACCTGGGGAGTACGACCGCAAGGTTGAAACTCAAAGGAATTGACGGGGGCCCGCACAAGCAGTGGAGTATGTGGTTTAATTCGACGCAACGCGAAGAACCTTACCAAGTCTTGACATCCCTTGACGATGCTGGAAACAGTATTTCTCTTCGGAGCAAGGAGACAGGTGGTGCATGGTTGTCGTCAGCTCGTGTCGTGAGATGTTGGGTTAAGTCCCGCAACGAGCGCAACCCTTATGGTCAGTTACTACGCAAGAGGACTCTGGCCAGACTGCCGTTGACAAAACGGAGGAAGGTGGGGATGACGTCAAATCATCATGCCCTTTATGACTTGGGCTACACACGTACTACAATGGCGTTAAACAAAGAGAAGCAAGACCGCGAGGTGGAGCAAAACTCAGAAACAACGTCCCAGTTCGGACTGCAGGCTGCAACTCGCCTGCACGAAGTCGGAATTGCTAGTAATCGTGGATCAGCATGCCACGGTGAATACGTTCCCGGGCCTTGTACACACCGCCCGTCACACCATGAGAGCCGGGGGGACCCGAAGTCGGTAGTCTAACCG
>NZ_JAFREF010000023.1:0-1303 GCF_017377665.1 Faecalibacterium sp. Marseille-P9590 | reverse complement strand
TGCTTGGTTTCCATTCAGGAATTACTAACAGCGTAGACCGTCCGTTCGCTTCGTAAAAGATTCAATGTTTTGATTGGTTGGGTCGGCACAACCGTTACCCGTGTCAACAACGCGCCTGTTACTTTTGCGAAGAAGCGAAACTGCCCTGAAAGGAGAGGTGTATATGAGTTATTGTCCGGTAGCTGGAATTGATGTCAGCAAACGATTCAGTGATATGTGCATTTTGTCGCCAGACAACAAAATCTTTGCGCAAGAAAAGATTTATCACGACGAAACATCGATAAATCGAGCAAACGCCCTACTCCAAAAGGCTGAGCGGCTTTTTTTCAGTAAGCCTGTTATTGTGATGGAGTCCACCTCACACTACCATTTGATCCTCTTTCAATTTTTCTCAGAGCATGGATATGACGTGATCGTGGTGAATCCACTTCAAAGCAATTCGATGAAGGACTTCTCTATCAGAAAGAGGAAAACCGATCGTGTGGATGCCTTCAAACTGGCAATGATGTATCGAACAAAGACATTGCGTCCTTCCCAAATTCCTCAAACGGCAACGCGTGCGCTACGCCAGCTCTGCAGACATCGTGCGGAATTGTTGAACGACGTTTCGAGTTATAAAAACCGATTAACAGCCCTTTTGGATCAGACCTTTCCAGGCTATGATAAGGTCTTTTCCGATGTGGGAGGCGTCACTTCCTGCGCTGTGCTTGTACGTTTTCCAACGCCGACCATTTTGCTTGTAGAGGAAGAATCAGAACTGGTTGAAGTGATTGCTGCTGCAAGTAAGTCTGGTTATAGTTTTGCTAAAAAGAAAGCTGGATTGCTAATCTCCGCAGCACAAAAAGCGCAGACATTGGGGATTCATTCATGTGCCGATGAAACACTCATTGTGTGTACCATTCAAATGCTTCGTACATTGTCCGAAAGTGTGCTTCAAATAGAAACCGCAATAGATAATTTGCTGGCTCAGATAAAAGAAATGCGAAACAACGTTTCTTTACTGCAAAGCATCCCTGGTATTGGTAGTCATTCGGCAGCCCTTTTACTAGGAGAAATCGGAGATATCTCGTTGTTCAAGAAGCCGAAACAGCTTGCAGCATATTTTGGTTTAGACCCAACAGAGCGGCAATCCGGATCATTCAGAGGAACAAAGAACAAACTCTCAAAACGTGGCTCTTCCTATGCAAGAGCTGCACTTCACATGGGAATAGTTAATTCGATTTGTAAGCGCGGAAAGGACTCTGCAGCGAACCCCGTACTGCTCAGTTATTATGAAAAGAAATGTAAAAACAAACCGGCAAAG
>NZ_JAFREF010000022.1:0-1629 GCF_017377665.1 Faecalibacterium sp. Marseille-P9590 | reverse complement strand
TTCCAGAGTACGGCCAGACACGTGAAACCTGGTCGGAAGATGGGGGGACCACCCTCCAACCCTAAATACTACCCAGTGACCGATAGCGTATAGTACTGTGAAGGAAAGGTGAAAAGCACCCCGGGAGGGGAGTGAAAAAGAACCTGAAACCCTGTGCCTACAAGCACCTAGAGCACGTCAATGTGTGATAGGGTACTTTTTGTAGAACGGTCCGGCGAGCGATTGTATGCAGCAAGGTTAAGGACTTAAGGTCTGGAGCCGAAGCGAAAGCGAGTTTGAAAAGGGCGTTAAGTTGCATATAATGGGCCCGAAACCGGGTGACCTACCCATGGTCAGGTTGAAGTGGAAGTAAAATTCCATGGAGGACCGAACCGACCTCCGTTGAAAAGGCGGCGGATGAACTGTGGGTAGCGGAGAAATTCCAATCGAACCCGGAGATAGCTGGTTCTCCCCGAAATAGTTTTAGGACTAGCCTCAAGTTAGATACCTGGAGGTAAAGCACTGAATAGCCTAGCGGCCGAGAGGTTAGCGAAGCTTATCAAACTCAGAATGCCAGAGTATTGATGCTTGGGAGTCAGACAGTGTCAGATAAATGTCATTGTCAAAAGGGAAACAGCCCAGATCTACAGCTAAGGTCCCAAAGTCAGGTTAAGTGGAAAACGATGTGAAGATACGCAGACAACCAGGATGTTGGCTCAGAAGCAGCCACTCATTCAAAGAGTGCGTAATAGCTCACTGGTCGAGCGTCTTTGCGCGGAGAATTTAACGGGGCTAAACCTGACACCGAAGCTTAGGCAATCCAGCAATGGATTGGGTAGGGGAGCGTTGTATACGCGGAGAAACAGTAGCGTGAGCGGCTGTGGAGTGTATAGAAGTGAGAATGCCGGAATGAGTAGCGCGAATGCAGTGAGAATCTGCATGGCCGAAAGCCTCAGGTTTTTGGAGGAAGGTTCGTCCGCTCCAAGTTAGTCGGGAGCTAAGGTGAGGCCGGAAGGCGTAGCCGATGCACAGACGGTAGAGATTCCGTCACCACCAAAAGAGTTAAGCACAGGGACACATTTGAAGTCTCAGAGCCGGGTGTTGGTTCCGGTAGAGATCGAGGGAAATTAGTACCGAAGTCTGGGATGGAAGATGGCGAGAAAAGCTGTGTGTATTTCTGAGGTGCCCGTACCGCAAACCGACACAGGTAGGTAGGAAGAAGATTCTAAGGCCAACGGGAGAAGGGTTGTTAAGGAACTCGGCAAATTGACCCCGTAACTTCGGGAGAAGGGGTGCTCCAGAGATGGAGCCGCAGAGAATCGGCCCAAGCAACTGTTTACCAAAAACACAGGTTTGTGCTAAATCGAAAGATGACGTATACGAGCTGACGCCTGCCCGGTGCTGGAAGGTTAAGAGGAGATGTGCAAGCATTGAATCGAAGCCCCAGTGAACGGCGGCCGTAACTATAACGGTCCTAAGGTAGCGAAATTCCTTGTCAGGTAAGTTCTGACCCGCATGAAAGGCGTAATGATTTGGGCACTGTCTCAACAGCCCGCCCGGCGAAATTGTAGTACCGGTGAAGATGCCGGTTACCCGCGACAAGACGGAAAGACCCCATGGAGCTTTACTGTAGCCTAATATTGGGTTTCG
>NZ_JAFREF010000021.1:0-12110 GCF_017377665.1 Faecalibacterium sp. Marseille-P9590 | reverse complement strand
GCTGGCGCACAAACGCCAGCTTCGATTTCATCGAGCCGTCTGCAAGACCGCAATTTCACCGGAACGGTGTATAATTGCGCCCTTTATTCTAAAGGGTTTTGGACGTTGCCGCGTTCGTGAACATCATGCACCATCTTTGCAAGTGCCAGCACGACTTCCGGTTGACGGAACGAGATTTTCAGAAGCTCCATATTCTTTGGCAAGCGCTTTTGCCCGGAGTTTTCGGTCAGGCTGTGTCTGATAAATCTCCCAAATCCGAAGCTTGCTGTTTTCAAAGTTAGAACCTCTCCGCAGTGCTTTTTCAATATCAGCCTGCGATAAAACAAAAGCGGAGGGCATTTTTTCGCTCTCCGCTTGGTCGATGGTTTCAATTTGCTGGGCTTCCGTAGGGATGTTGGCATCCAGAAAACTTAGCTGTAGATCAGTTCCGTCCGAATCACTTCCTCGACCTGCTCCTGTAGGCTGTTCATGTGCTGTACCCACGCCATCTGATTCTTCTCCTTGTCCGGGGCCGGGTTCTTCGCCAGCAGATCGGCCATCAGTTGCTTCTTCATCGCTGCTGCGGTCTGCTCCAGTTCGGTCAGGGTCGGGTACAGGCTCCCGTTCAGGAGCATCGTGTGGTACAGAACCGGGTGCTGCTGTTTCAGAAAGTTCAGGCGCATCCTGCCGTACTTGCCCAGCGGGTTCTTCGGCTGATGCAGAGTCAGGTTCGGGAGAAGATAATCCCCGGTCTGCGTGTAGTTCAGATTGCTGCTCATATTCATGCTGGCTCCTTTCATTGTTTCGGCGGCGGATGGTCGTTTTGACTGCCCGCTCGACGGTGCGCAGGACTTCGCGGCTGATGTCGCTGACTGCGGCACCGAGTGTGTAGACAGTGTCCGGGGTAGAAAAATCGTAGATGGCCTGAAAACTGTCTTTGTCAAAATAGCCATCCGGCTCAAATCCACAGCGTTCCAGCAGCGTGTAGGTGACGCTAATGGCGGCGGCAGACTTGAACTGCATCTCCACCCCGGCTTCATCATAATCCATCAGCAGCGAACCGTCAACGATGGCGCTGATGTCCTCGCTGTTGTTGTCCCAGTAATCCGCCACCAGTTTCCCGGCAACATCCGCAAGCTGCTGGCTGACACGCTCTCCGCTGATGCCGTAGGTGGCGGCGAGCATTTCTGAAACCGGCTGTTTCAGGTCATCGTTGTACTGCCACAGGTCGGGGTCACGGGAATTACGGCGCACCCCGGTGTCCGACACATCGAAAACGTAGTGCAGGCGCGGGAATCCGCTGGATTCATCCAGCAGGGCGATGCCCTTAGAACCGCGCCGGACATAACGGTTCATCCGGTTGTTCCAGATGTCATAGTCGGCGCAGGCGGTGGCATCGGGCCGCTGGGCGTAGATCATCAGCTGGTCTGCAAAGGGGTACTTGTACAGCCGGGATGCGGTGGTCAGATAGTCCGTCCAGCTTTCCCAGTACCGAGTCAAGCCGTTCGCCGTGCGCTGGGCAAGGGCGAGATATTCTTCGGTTTTGCTTGGCATTTTGGCCTCCTTCTTCAGATTTTAGGGTATAAAAATAGCGGGCAACCGTTTTGAGGGTCGCCCGCAAGGGATGTAATAAAAATCGATTATTGAATATTGTTGTCCTTTATGAATTTCATGATGCAGCAGCCCATCACGATGACGGGAAGCACGGTTCGTAAACCGAGGTCGCCGACCCGCACATTTACATCAATCACAAGCCCTGCAAACCATGCCGCTAAAGTGAAAACAGTTGCCCATCCGTAATTCATAGAACTGTACTCCTTCATATGTGAATATTCAAAACTCTCTTCTCAGCTTCAGCTTTCATAGCTGCCCGCAAGGAACTTACATTTATTCGACTCGAATGTTTACCGGATTCAGTGTAAGGTTGCCTCCGCCCGCCACCTTATACCATTTGCCTCTTTCGAGTTTGATTCTTTCCGTTACGCCCTGTGTAATATATCCGATTCTGTATTTTTCTCCAGTCTCTACATCGGTAAAGACCACCTCAGTATCACAATCACCGCTCACTTTTACAGTTCCCCAAAGTGGCTGTATTTGTTCTGTCTTTATGGTGCCTTCATCGTTTGAAAGGGTGAAAGTATGGCTTCTCTGAATATTGATATAAATCGCCACCAGAAAAACCGCTGCCAGACATAAGGCAAACTTTCTTGTTTTCATCGAAACACCTCCTGTAAATTCGGTTTTATCGAGTCATATCACATAAGTGGATGCTTCAAACTTACAGCTCAGTTTCCACTGCAAGCTGCTCCTGCTTCTCTTTTTCATCAGCGATTTGGACATCAACATCTTCGCGCATCTTTTTCAGAAGTGCAAGGACTCTCTTGATTTGATCCTTGGTATTCTCCACTCTGCTCTGTGCCTGATTGATGTGATCCAGAACTGCCCAGTCTGCAAAGAGGCCGTCAAAGAAGAAATCTGCAAATTTCAGAAAGCTGTCTACCGTGACCTGAAGGTCTGCGGTGATCTCAACATCGGCAAGCTCAGTTTTGAACCGCCGCAGTTCCACTTGAAGCTGTTCGATTTGTTCCTGCGCATCGTCCAGTTCCGCATACTTGGCGAGATCCACCCCCAGACCACCACCCATCACGTCCCATGTACTCCAGCCCTCGGCATTGTCGAGGGTTTCCAGAACTTCGTTGACCGTATGCAGGGCAGTCTTTCCGGCGTTGATGGCCTCTAGCAGCTCCCGCTTTTGGACTTTCAGCGCGGCAATGCGACTTTCACTTTCCGCAACCTGCTGTGCGGCAGGGTGGGCAGAAACTTTGATGCTTTTGATTTTTTCGGAAAGAGCAGCTTGATACTGCCTTTCGCAATCGGACAGCCGTTCCAGTCTATTTTGAATCTGCTCCAAGTCGGCATCAACGGAAGAAAGATCATGGAGAGCCGCATCGTACTTGACACGGGCTGCATAGGCTTCCTGCCGTTCTTTGTCCAGCTTTTCATCCATTTTTCCAATCACTTGATAGAAAAATGCGGCAAGGCTGTGTCCCTCCAGACGGTCCACATCAGCCTGCTCTGCCAGCTTGGATTTTTCCAGCTTTTTCAGGCGATCAGCAAGCGTATCTCTCTGGGCGGTCAGTTCTTTCTGTTTTGCTTCGCAGCTTTTCTTTTCAGCGACCTGCTGCCAAAGCTCTTTCAACGTAGAATCACTCATATGGAATGTCCTTTCCCGGCATTACGTTTCTTCGTTCAGAAGCTGGTTCAAAAAATGCTGCCGATTATTTACAAATGTTTTGGTGATAACGTAGCTGTCCGTATCTTCATACTGACAAGGATGAATCGTGCCATTGTCGAAGCTAAAAATCTCAGCATCAGGCATTCCGAGGAGAATGGGTGAATGTGATACGATAATGAATTGCGCCCCTTCTTGGGCACACCGATAAATGTTGATCAGTAACGTGAGCTGCCGCTGCGGGGATAAAGCGGCTTCCGGCTCGTCAAAAATATAGACTCCATCTGCACCCATGTAGTCCTGCGCAATGGCGAGGAAACTTTCACCGTGTGATTTTTGGTGATAGCCTTTGGAGGGATGATCGTCATCGGAATAGTCGATTTCCTTGGTGGCTACATTATAGAAACTCTCTGCTCGGAGAAAATACCCGAACTTTGGTCTGCGATACCCCTTGGAAATCGTCATAGCCTCACATAGTTCCGAATGGGAGTTGTATGTGGAAAATGAATAGTTCTTCGTTCCACCCTCTGCGTTGAAGCCGTAAGCAACAGCGATTGCTTCCAGAAGCGTAGATTTTCCACTTCCATTTTCGCCAACAAAGAACGTAATGGGCTTATGGAATGTAAAAGTGTCGATTCCACTGATGGCAGGAATCTGACGAACATAATTGTATGGGCGAACTCTGTTCCAGTCGATGGTCAGCCCTTGGATAAACAAATCGTTCATACAGCACTCCATACTATATAATGTAAGAAACACTTAGCTCCGCTCAAACCCAAGATAGCGGGTGCCCTGAAAACTCAGCTTTCCGATGTCGCTCTGCACGAGCAGACCATAATCGCTTCCGTCCACTTCAAATTCCATCCGGTCGCCGCTCTCCACCTGAAAAGTCACATAGTACGATGTAAATGTGCTAGTGTCGTATCCGTGCGCACCGGACATATCTCCGGCATTGGCACTGCTGGAATGCGAAACATCGGTGCGCTTTGCTACCACTGTTGCCGGAACGGTCAGCCGCGGCGAATGGTTGTTTTTATTCCATGTGCTGATATTTCCGATGATGGTGTATAGGATCATACCCAAAACCACAAGGAACAGGATGGGAAACAGAATGCTGAACAGCATATCAAATCCAGCGTAAAACATCTTATTCCTCCAAAATTTCTTCCAGCAGGTCTTTTACATCGTCCAGAAAAGATTCTTCTCCGAGGGTGTTCACCTTGAAGAACACCGCTTGACTGCCTCCTGCGGTGATGGCAGACAGCCGAATCGGACTGTCCGCATTCTGGAACATGGTCAGTGTCAGACTCAGGCGGTTGCCGCCCATCATGCTGTACCGTTCAAACACACGGACACTGCACCGGGCATCGCCCTCTTTGAAATCACTGCCTGCCTCTAAATCTGCCGACCAACTGCTGTCCGGGATTTCATTTTCCAGCTTCCGAAGCAGCTTGTCAAAGTTTTTGTTTCGGATGGTCTTTTCAAAGATTGCCATAATGGTTCCTCCGTTCTGACAATTAAAATTCAGTCCCTTATTTTTGATACGAGCAGAGCCACAGGAAAATTGCGGAGAAAGCGCTTGAAGAGAGGAATTTTGTCTAATTTGATTATAGCATATCTTTTGGAAGAACAAAATACTTTATGTACGCCGCCCGCAGGCGGCAAAAGTCAGTCCAGTGGAAAATCCAGTTCGGCAAACTCCGCATCGGTCAGCCGTTTCAGCTTTTCGATAACGCCCTCCGACAACTCCCGCAGGGCGGTTTCATCGGGCATCAGGTAGCACTGCATAAGCCGCAACTCGTGGATAAGCCCCAGTCGGGTGCCGGTGTTGTAGAGCATCATCAGGGTCAATTCCTCGTGGTCAAAGTTCATGTTCATCCCTCGCTTTCCGGCAGACGGTAGGATTGCACTCCGGGGCATCGCACTTCTCCTTGAGGTTTTGCAGAACAGAAAGGCGCTCCGGCTTTTTATCCGGAAATCCCGGCAGTTCCTTGAAGCCGATGCTGTCCACATAATGCACAGATACCTCGCCATTGCGTTTGATTGCAATCACATCGCTGACGGACAGGCTGTGCCCCTCAAAATCCTGCGGACGGGAGAGGTTGAACACCTGAAACAGTTCTTCCAAAACCTCGTTGTCCGGCACATCCTGCCACATGGCGGGCAAATCAGCATAGTAGGTGACCTCGTAATGCTCCGGGTCTGGCATTTTGCCCCGACGATGCAGTTCCCGCATGGAAGCAAATCTTTCATCGAGGATTTTTTCGTCATGCCGCAGCTGCATCACCATATAAACATCGCACCCTGCGTTCAGAAACTTCTGCGGGATGTCCGTCATGGGTTCACCGTCAAAATTCTGGTTCCATTTTTGCTGCATCGTCCACCTCACAGTTCTGGCGCAGAACGTGCAGAGGATTTTGGCGCAGACGTATCACTTGCCAGTTCTGCCAGCTTTTCCAGTGTGGAAGGGCGATGGTCTGCACTCAGCTCCTCGGCTTCCGCAACTTTGTCCCTGACGGCATCGTAGTCCTGCAACAGCCGCCGCCCCTTTTCCATGTGGTGTGCTTCCAGAATCTGCTCACGGGCTTCCTGAATGGTCAGTTCCGGGGCATCCAACTGCCCGCCGTCCATCACGGAAAAATCGCTGTGGTAAATGGTGTAGTCCCATCCATCCTCACAAGACTGGATGGCAAGATAACCTTTGCCACCCAGTTCCCATGCGGCCTGCTCGTCCTGTGTCTGAATTTCGGGGTAGAAGTCGGCATGGTTCCGCTCCATGACCTCGGCAAACTGGCAGATGTGGAACACATTGCCCAGACCGCCCATGTCAAAGTGATAATCATCCAGATGTTCCACCCGTGCCGTAAAACTGCGTCCATCCGGGTAATCCACCTGAATCACGCCGCCATCTGGAATGCGATAGAGGTCATCATAGTGG
Organism: Faecalibacterium sp. Marseille-P9590; assembly: GCF_017377665.1. Classification (NCBI taxonomy): domain Bacteria; kingdom Bacillati; phylum Bacillota; class Clostridia; order Eubacteriales; family Oscillospiraceae; genus Faecalibacterium; species Faecalibacterium sp. Marseille-P9590. Next base: position 5,961 of record NZ_JAFREF010000021.1, on the reverse strand, counting down.
CTGTTGATGAGACGAATATCCTTCGGCAGCGTTTCCGGCTCCCAGATGCGCCGTCTGCCGATGCCCGCCTGCGGGATGTTTTCGAGGATCTTTACGCTTTCCTGTTGGATGACCTTGCGGTCATCGTCCGAAAGTTCAAACAGATACCAGTTCCGGGCGGCAGAAATGGCGTTCCTGCCATCGGGCGGCAGGTTCTTTTCCGAGATCTGCCCGCTTTCCAGCGGCTCACCGGTTACCTTGTTGTAGGTGGCAAAGCCGACGTCTGCGCCATTCTCTCGCAGATGCAAGTATTTGTCGTCATTGATGAGATAAACAGCTTCTTTGGTTTGTTCCATCAGCACCCACCTTCAAATTCCAGCGAAAACTTGCTGCGGCCATCCGCTTCACAGAACAGCAGCACGGTAGCATTGTAGGTCTTGCCCTTGGCACTGCGGCAGTCCTTCAGGCGGACCCGGCCATCCCGCAGCAGCTTGTCTGCCACATGAGCGTCCAGCCGCTTGCCCAAACGCTTAAAGAACGCATTGTCCTTCCACAGCACAAAACGGCACTCCCGGTTTTCGCAGAACCAGCCCTTTGCGCGCTCCACGACAGGCTTCCCACAGTTCGGACAGACACCAATAATCTCGCTTTTCATAAGTGCATTCGCTCCTTTTTTCATTTCCGTGTTCTTTACCAGTTCGGTAACCATCGTATTGATCTCGATCATAAATTCGCTCGGCTCCATTTCGCCACGCTCGATTTGCAGTAGCTTTGTTTCCCAATCGGCGGTCATTTCCGGGGATTGGATTTCTTCGGGCATCACGGTGACGAGGGCTTTGCCCTTGTCGGTGGGCAGAAGCACCTTGGTTTTCTTGTTGCCCTTTCGCTCCAGAAAACCCTTTTGCACCAGCTTTTCGATAGTGGCGGCTCTGGTAGCCGGGGTGCCGATGCCCTGACGTTCCACGCCCTCCGGCATACCGTCCACACTGGCAGTTTCCATAGCGTGCAGCAGGGTGTCCTCGGTAAAGTGCTTCGGCGGGGACGTTTGACCTTCCTTCAGTTCGGCGTTGAGAATGCCGCACTCGTTTTCCGCTGCATTGGGCAGGGCGGTGAGTTCTTGTTTCCGGTTCAGGATGTCTGCCAGCACCTTGCGCTCCACTGCTTTCCAGCCTTCTTCCAGAACCTCCTTTCCCTTGGCGGTAAATTCCTCCCCGGCACATTCGGTGGTCAGCAGGGTTTCCAGATAACGGAAGGGCTTGCTGACTGCCATCAGCGTCCGGGCGATGATGAGCTTCAGGACGTTCTGCTCCCCCTTGGGCAGTGAGTCCAGATCGGCTTGCAGCATACTGCGAGTGGGCAGAATGGCGTGGTGGTCGGTGACTTTTTCCCTGTTGACGGTGCGCCGTGTCCGGGGCACAGCCTCGTCCACATCTTCCGGGGCAATGTCGAGAAAACCTTCCAACTCCTCGGTCAGTTCCTCCAGCATTTCCTCGTCATCGTCGGTGATATAGCAGCTATCAGTTCTGGGATAAGTGGTAAGTTTCTTCTCATACAGGCTCTGCACATAGTCCAGCGTCTGCTGTGCGCTGTATCCCAACAGGCGGTTGGCATCTCGCTGAAGGGTGGTCAGATCGTACAGCGGCGGCGGATTTTCGGATTTTTCCTTGCGGGTGATGCGCTGGATCGTTGCTACCATCTCCTTTCGGCAGGCTTCCAGCAGGTTTTCGGCAACGGATTTTTCGGGAATGCGGCGACTGGATGCCGTGCAGCCGCTGGTCAGTTCCAGATCCACCGTGTAAAATTTCTCCGGCACAAAGGCAGCGATAGTGGCTTCCCGAACTACCGTCATGGCAAGCACCGGGGTCATAACACGCCCTACCGCCAGCGGTTGACCGTACAGGCACGAAAAAAGCCGGGACGCATTGATGCCGACCATCCAGTCGGCGCGTTCCCGGCAGAGTGCTGCGTTGTACAGCGCGTCGTATTCAGTTGACGGTTTTAGGTGGGCGAACCCTTCCCGGATAGCGTTTTCCTCCATGCTGGACAGCCATAGACGAGAGAAGGGCTTTTTGCATCCCGCTTGCTGGTAGACCAGTCGGAAGATCAGTTCTCCCTCCCGTCCGGAATCTGTAGGATAGTTCTCGGAGGTGACTTTTCTGACTTTGTTACTCGATGGCATCCAATGGGCCGATAAAGCGGTAGAAAATCTGGATTTTCTGGACGTATTCGCCATCGACCTTTTCCGCTTTGGATACCAGAATCTTGTCAATCAGCTGATGCAGAATCTTATAGTTCAGTTCGGTGATGCCAGCGTACTTGCTGACTTCATCAATAAAATCCTGAATCTTGTCCAGCTGATCGTGTTCAGCACGGCCTTCCCGCTCGTACTGCTCAATCTTCTCGGTCAGTTCAGCCTGTTCTTTGTCGTAGCGATCTGCAAGCATTTGAAAACGTTTCTCCGGGAGAAGTCCCTTTGATACGTCCTCATAAAGTTTTGCATACAGGTCTTCGATTTCTGCGATTCGTGCTTTACACTGCTTCAAATCCCGTTTGTGCTGCGCCCGGTCAGAGGACACCCGGAGGTGCATCTGATTTGCAATCTTCTTCACAAGGGCTTCCCGATTGCTCACAGCGGCCTTTGCGTGTGCCTGAATGTCCGCAAAGACAGCTTCATGCAGAACACGGGCTTCCAAATTATGAGAGTCACAGGCTTTCGCACCATATTTCCGATAAGTGCTGCAACAATAAAAGGTCTGATCCAGAACACTGTTACGTTTGCGCCTGTGCTCGACCTTGACTAACATCGTTCTGCCGCAGTCTGCACAGCGGACGATGCCTTTGAAGATATTGTCGTAGTCGGTCTTATCGCACATAAAACTACTGGAACGGCTGTAAAGGATTCGCTGCACGTTCTCCCAACGGTCTTGTGGGATGATTGCTTCATGTGTATTCGGAACGATAGCGCGTTCTTCAAACGGAATATAACGCCGCTTTTTGGATTTCATGGACACGGTGGGCTTGGCTTCGTAGATGATGTGTCCGGCGTAGACTGGGCTGTGCAGAACCTGACTGATATAGGCACTGTCCCAATCATACATCTTTTCATCATCAATAAAGCGGCCAAACATCTCTTTCTTGTAGTAACACGGCTTCAAGACTTTTTCATCGTGGAGCCGCTTGGCGATGCGGTGAAGCCCCAGCCCTTCCTCTGCCATTGAATAGATATACTCAACAACGGGGGCGGTGTTCGGGTCGATCACAAGGTGATTGTGGTCGGCAGGGTCTTTCTGGTAGCCAAACGGTGCGCCGCTGGAGATATACTTTCCACTTTTCTTGCGTGTCCGAAGGGCACTCTTGATCTTTCGGGAAGTGTCTTTGGCGTACATTTCATTGATGATGTTTCGGAACGGGGCAATATCCATCTGAGATTGCTCGTTGGAATCATAACCATCGTTGATTGCAATATAGCGGACACCGTGTTCAGGAAAGAAGATTTCCATATACGTTCCGGTTTCGATGTGGTTGCGTCCAAGTCGGGACTGGTCTTTGGTAATGACTGTTGCCACCTTTCCTTCCCGGATATCATCCAGAAGTTCCTGAAAGGCAGGGCGGTCAGAGTTCGTACCGCTGTAACCATCATCAACATAGTACTGGCAATTCCCGAAACCGTTGCGTGTGGCATACTCCATAAGCATTGACTTTTGAGTGCGGATGCTCAGGCTTTCGCTGTTTGAACCGTCATCTTTTGACAGTCGGCAGTATAAAGCAGTTACTTTTTTGTCCTTTTCCATGTGTACCTCCATAATGGAAAAGAGACCTCATCAATCACATTGTAGCGGATGCTGCGTGACGATGCAAGCCCTTTTCCGCAGTAAAACGTCCAATTAGCCAGCGGCGAGATACGATTCGGCAGTTTTACGAATTTCTTCTTCCACAAGCCGCTGAAAAAGCGTATTCATCGGCACATTGCCGATATAATGGCGTTCCACGATCAGGCGCACGGACTTCGGACTTCTCGGCGCACGTTTGCGTGTGGTGGGCTTCTTCTCAGATTTTTCTTTGTTCAAGGGCAGACCTCCTCATTCATGTGGTGCAAATACGGAAAGGAATGGATGGATTCTATTCGTTTTTCTCTTTTTGTTTTATTACGTTGGTTAGGTGAAAGTTTTCTTCGATACAGTCTTAAAGGCTGCTATACTGCATAGGAAAAATATCTTTTGCAGATGCCATTAAGAATCTGCATCACAGAATCGTGATTTTGGCGGTTCTTGAATCGTGAAAAACGCAGAACTATTCAACATTTGGAATTTTCACAAAGATGTGATTGGGCGAAGAAAACCGCGTTCGTCTGCGCTCAATCAATCCCGCAGCGTCCAATTCCTTAAGCGCACTGGAAACACTGACAGTGCTGCGCCCTAGCTGCTCAGCCAAAGAGCAAATCGTAAAAATGACAAACACGAATCCACGTTCATCTATCCAGAGATTTTTCTGCGAGAGCGTGGCACGGTCGAGTAGCAACACATAAGTCATTTTTGCAGTCTGACTCAGGTCAAGTTCCAAAAGGAAGCGTGGGTATGGGAGAAACGGCGGCAGCGGAGTTTGCGTGGTAAGATATTCTGAAATGTTGATCACCTCCAGCTGAAGCAGAAATCAGGAACAAAGAGTATGTAACGAGAATTGGAGGGTTCCAATTCTCCAGTCGCAGAAAAGCACGAAACAAGTGCTCAACTGCGTTAATAAGTTAAGGTCTCCCATATTGGTCCTCGACTTCCCTAGGAGTGGGGAATCGTCCGGCGGCGGGCTTGCACCGCACCATTGGCATTTCAGCCACCCCGTCTTCGTTATGACCGGGCTGCGAGTTACAGAAGTACCTTTTGTGAAGTACCGGACGATTGAACTATTCACTTGTCAAGGAACATATGGAAGATTTCTGGACTTTGACGGACGAAAAACATCCTTCTACTTGGTAGCCGATGAAAAAGGCCATTTCGTAGCATTGCAAGCAATTTTGTAAACAAAACGTCATAATAGTCCGAGAATGGTCTTGAAAAAGATGCCCTACACTTGGTAGGCATCGAGAACGCCTGTTTCGTAGCATTGGTGAGAAACTTGTAATTGAATTGTAATTCTTGAGACCAAATCTCCGCTTTTGAAAAAATCCTCTCAATAGGTAGGCAACGAAAACAGCCCAAAGACAACCATCTTTTTGAGAATTAACAAAAAGGTCACAAATGACCGGCTTTCAAAGAGGCGCTTCTACTATTAACAGAAAAAGTGGCCTAAAATGGGGGGTGTTGGAGAAAATTTCTGCCTTAAAAGTACGCCTCTACTCACTAGCCAGCGAGAATAGCCAAAAGCCAGCAAAAAACAAATGAATTATGTACTTCTGCCACTGATTGCAACGGCATATCGGTGACAGAAAGATCGTTTAGAGCGATTCTTCGCGGTTTGGGGTGGTAGAAATCGTTTTGTAGTTGGACTTTTTCTGCTGAAGCTGCTCCAGCTGTTTCAGCACCGATTCCTTCTCCGGGGGCTTGCCGCCCGGTGTGGAAAGCTGCTGCTTATTCAGCACCATGTCGATATACTTGCGGATATTTTTCAGGGCAGAGACATCCGGCTGCAAGGTTTCCAGTTTGGTACGCAGTTCTGCGCTGCCGGATTGCAGCGCAGAAAATTCGGCATCCAATGCCGAAAAATCCACCGCTGTGCTGCCGTTCAGCTTCATCAGGGTGCGGACGGCTTTGTTGAAGGTGTCCAGTTCCTCCTTGTGCTGGGTAGCGTAAGCGTCCTTGGTCAGCTTGACGTTCTTCTTGATAAAAGTATCATGGATGGGCTTCAGCTTGGCATGGACGGCAGCAGCGTCCTTGATCTGAGCGATTGCCCGCATACGGTTTTCGTTCTGCTTCAACTGCCCGCGGAGAGGAGCAGCGGTCTGGTTCAGGTTAGAAATTGCGGTATCCAGATCCTCGATGGTGTTCAGAG
>NZ_JAFREF010000020.1:0-15689 GCF_017377665.1 Faecalibacterium sp. Marseille-P9590 | reverse complement strand
TTTGATGAAACTATTTTTGTTTCATCGATGACATTGTACCAGCAAGCAGGGCAAGTTGGTACCAACTTGCAATTTTTGAATCGGATTTTTCAAATCCAAATTCAAAATGCTTGTTGGGCTGTGCCCAAACCCCTTTCAATCTGCATCGTCCCGATGCAGGCTGCGCGTTTGTTCCAAACACTTCTATAACAAAAAAAGACAGCCTAGGACTCTCCCACAAGGAAGAATCCTAGGCTGTCATCGTTTATCGGAACTGCACTTTTTCGGTGGTGTTCTTTTCTTCGGCAAAGAACAGTTCTACGTTGCGCTGCGCACGAAGAAGTTCCTGCATCTCGTCTTTCGCTTTGCGGTAGTCCGGGTAGACCGCTTTCTTTTCCGTCAGCAGCTTGGAATATTCTGCGTCCAGTTCTTTCACCTTGGGGAGCTTTTTTAGGTTGGCTTCATTGAAAGCCGCTTTTGCGGCCTTGTGCAGTGTGATTTCTGCACGATAGTTTTCCAGAAATCGCTTGCTGTATCCAGCTTTGCGGTAGGCATCGTATACCGGGCGCGTTTTTGCGTAGTTGACGATGTGCGTCCGCAATACGGCAATCTCGGCCATGCGTGTTTCTGCCACCTTGATGGAATCGCCCAGTTCGTGATAGCGAGCAGTAGCAGCGTCCACGCGCTCTTGCATTTCCTTAATGCTACCGATTTTCTTCTCCTGCAAGAAAATCAGCGTCTTGGACATTTCTTTCAGATTGTACTTTTTTGCCCACCGCGCATAGCCTTCGCTTTTGCCCTCGGAGAGCTTTGCCTGAATGTCCACCAACAGGTGGAACGGTTGCTCTTTCGGTGGCTGCTTCTGATGTGGGCAGTGTTCGGCATCTCCTGCAATGACCGCCTTGATTTCATCTTCACTGTATCCTGCTCCCAGTGTCCGAAAACGGATAAAGCGCTTCTGCCGTGTTCCTTTGACCGAAGTGTACTTTCCCCGTTTGATTTCGTAGCCCCGCTGTTCCAGCTTTTGAAGAAAGCCCTCGAAACTTGCAGGTTTCTCGCTCAGCAAGATGTTGTCGATTACGGCACACAGCTTATCACGATTGCTTTCTCTGGGAGGATAAAGAGTGCGCTTCTGCCGTTCTCGGTACGGCTTGATTTCAATAACAGACAGCTGATGTTCCAGACAGATCAAATCGCTCAACCGCTGCACGGCCAGCCCGGACAATAAAAAGTCCCGGAACTTCCGGGTGCTGTCCAGCGCAGTGGAGTTGTAGATAATGTGATTATGAATGTGTTCCCGGTCTGTGTGGGTGGCAATAATAAACGCATACTTGCCCTTGGTAAACCGCATGGCAAGTTCATAGCCCACCTTGTTGGCTTCTTCGGCGGCGATCTCACCGGGCTTGAACGACTGCCGAATTTGATAGGCGATCACATCACTTTTCTGCCTACGTCCAGTGGCAAGTTCATACTGCCGCTTGGACAGCATAAATTCTTCGTCCACCGTCAGAGGGCTGCACTCGTAGCTGCTGACAAGTTCACCCTGTTTGGTTTTCTCCGGGTTTTGTGCATAGTCTGTGCGGCTTTTCAAACAGGTCGCCACGGATTTTCCCTTATTTTTGTGCAGCGCAATCAAGCGTGTTGCGGCCATGCCCACCACCTCCCACAGTTTTATCCTTATATAATATGTAGCCCCACAGCTAAAGCCGTGGGGTGAAAATCAGAGGTCAGCCAGCCGGGAAAGAATCTGCTTGCCAATGTCAATCAGCTCATCCAACCGAGTGCGCAAATCCACCAAATCGGCGGCATAGACCCGACCGTTTTCGTTGGCAGCTTTGGCATACTGGTTGAGATTGTTGCTGCACATTTGCAGGAGGTAGGCCATTCGGCGCAGCTCCTGCAAATCCAGATGCAGGCAATAGCCGTCCAGTGCCATCTTGCGCAGATAGGAGCCGATGCTCAAAATGCCGCTGGATTCCATCTTGCTCCAGATACGTTCCAGTTCCTGCCTGCTGACACGGAAATGAAGCTGCTGGTTGCGGCGGTCACTCATCGGGCATCACCATCCTTGTCCAGAAAACTTTTGAACGGCTTGATTGGCTCCACCTTGTCAGCTTTTTCTTCCAGAGCTGCCAGCACCGAGGGGCGGCGAGGTTCGTCCTCCTGTTCTTCCTCATCCTGTTCCGGCTCGTGACCTTTTTCATCCATATCTAACTGTGCGTTCAGCTCCGCAAGGCGAGCCGACTTTTCAGCCAGTTCTTCTTCCTGTGGGAATGGCTTTTCCACTTCGATTTGCGCCGCTTCTTGCTGTTGTTTCAGGGTAGCCAGTTCGTTTTCGGCAGAAGTGATTCGTTCCGGGAAATTGTTCAGCGAATTATCCAGCCGGATGATGCAGCCAAGAGGGTCTTTGCCCAGTGCTACCGGGTATTTCCGCTGGCCTTTCAAAAGAGCCTGATACTCGCTGTGATAGGTGTCGAAGCGCAGGGACAGTTCAAAGCCACGGTAGCTGCCGATCACTTTTTCCTCACTGTTGGGCAGTTCGGAGCAAGCGAGGAGAAGCCGTTCGCCAGCGGTCTTTTTCTCATCGTAGGTCACACCCTTGATGGTAATGCCGCAGAAGCCCTCTTTCTCCTGCGGATGGGCGGTAGCAAGTTCTGCATCCAATTTCACTCCGGCAAGATAGGCGTTCGTTTCCTGAATGTCAGCTGGGAATTTTGTGAGCAGCTTATCCTCCAAACGGAACTTCTGGCTCTGATGATCGGCTTTCAGAACTTTCAGCTTTGCGACCTGCACATCGAGATCCATCTTCTCTTTAATCAACGGATTTCCTGCGCACAATGCCTTAATTTCCGCATAGGACAATGCCTGTTCATCCACATCATCGCAGGAGCGAACTGGGGATTTTGAGGTCATGATTTGGCTGATGAATCGCTGTTTATTCTCAAGAGTCTGAAACAAGTAGCTGTCAAATGTCCCCTCTGTGACGTAGTTGAACACCTTGACTTCCTTGTTCATGTTTCCCTGCCGAATGATGCGGCCATTGCGCTGGGTCATGTCGCTTGGCTTCCATCCAACATCCAAGTGATGCACTGCCACAAGCCGCGATTGCACGTTCGTCCCGGCTCCCATTTTTGCAGTGCTGCCGAGCAGAATCCGCACATCGCCGGAGCGCACTTTGGAGAACAATGCGGCCTTTTTGGCTTCGGTGTCGGCGTTGTGGATGAACTCAATTTCGTTTTCCGGCACCCCGGCGGCGACCAATTTCTTGCGAACATCATCGTAGACATTGAAGTTGCCATCATTTTTCGGTGTCGAAAGGTCGCAGAACAAAAGCTGTGTCAACTTTTGCTCCTTGCCATCTTCCCAGATTTGTAGCACATTCCGAACACAAGTGTTCAGTTTGCTGTTGGGGTCATCCGGCAGAATGGGGTTCATCAGGCGGACATCCAGACCGATCTTTCGGCCATCGTTGGTGACGCACAGCATATTGTCCTCGGACGCATCCACTGCGCCGGAGTGGATTTTTGCAGCACGTTTGCTCAGTTCCTGCACCATTTCTTTCTGAATCTCGGACGGTTTCGCCACCACAGTTTCAAACTTTGCATCCGGCACAGGCAGATGAAGTTGGTCGGAGGTCTTGATGTCAGCAACTTCTTTGAACATCGACATCAGTTCCGGGAGATTGAAAAACTTTGCAAAACGCGTTCTCGCCCGATAGCCCGTACCCTCCGGGGCGAGTTCGATGGCGGTAGTGGTTTCGCCAAAGGTCGATGCCCAGCAGTCGAAATGCGTCAACCCTTTCTGCTGGAGTGTGCCGTATTGCAGATAGCGCATGACCGTATACAGTTCCGACATGGAGTTGCTCACGGGAGTTCCCGTTGCAAATACCACGCCGCGCCCGCCTGTGATCTCGTCCAGATAGCGGCACTTGCCGAACATATCGCTCGATTTCTGGGCTTCCGATGTGGACAAACCAGCGACATTGCGCATTTTTGTGGTTAAAAAGAGGTTCTTATAAAAATGCGATTCGTCTACAAAAAGTCGGTCAACGCCCAACTGCTCAAAGGTGATAACATCGTCCTTCCTCGCATCGGAGCGCAGCTTTTCCAGCTTCGTTTCCAGCGTCTTGCTGGTCTTTTCCATCTGCTTGATGCTGAAATTTTCACCAGCATTGGCTTTCAGTTCGTTGATGGCGGCAAGCGTTTCATCAATTTGCTCCTGAATAATGCGCTCCTGCCGCTCATAGGAAAGCGGAATCCGCTCAAACTGGCTGTGACCGATGATGACCGCATCATAATCCCCGGTTGCAATCCGGGCGCAGAACTTTTTGCGGTTGGCCGTTTCAAAATCCTTTTTCCGCGCTACCAGCAGCTTTGCATTGGGGTATAGGTGCAGGAACTCCGAAGCCCACTGCTCCGTCAAGTGATTGGGAACGACAAATAGGCTTTTCTGACACAAGCCAAGGCGTTTTGCTTCCATTGCGGATGCCGCCATTTCAAAAGTTTTTCCTGCTCCTACCTCGTGTGCCAACAGCGTATTACCGCCATAAAGTACATGAGCGATAGCGTTGCGCTGATGTTCCCGGAGCGAAATTTCCGGGTTCATGCCGACAAAATGGATGTGGGAACCATCGTATTCTCGTGGTCTGTTGCTGTTGAACAGTTCGTTATACTGCTTTACCAGCGAGATACGCCTTTGGGGGTCTTTCCAAATCCAGTTGGCGAACGCATCTTTGATGACCTGCTGTTTCTGCTGTGCCAGCATGGTGTCCGTTTTGTTCAAGACACGCTTCGGTCTGCCTTCTTCATCTTCGATGGTGTCATAGATGCGCACATCTTTCAGATTGAGCGTGTCTTCCAGAATCTTGTAGGCATTGGCGCGGGAGGTGCCGTAGGTTTCGGAGGAGATGATGTCGCCTCTGCCCATGGCCGACTTGCCCTCAATGCGCCATTCTGCGGTATAGGGAGAATATCTCACTTTGACTGCATGACGCAGATAGTAGGGAATCTGGAATGTTTCTGCCATAAACTTTTGGATGATCTCCGGCGCAAGCCATGTTGCACCCAGCCGTACATCAATTTCAGATGCTTCAAGGTCTTTCGGCTGTGCCTTTTCCAGCGCAGTGACGTTGACTGCAAACTCCGGGTTGGTTTCGGCGGCAAGCTGTGCCATGCGCAGCTTTGCCCGGACATTGCCGGACAGATATTCGTCTGCCATTTGCCAGCCCGCTTCCGGGTCGGTGGGGTCTGTGCCGGGGTCTTTGAAAATCACGCCGGACAGTTCGCTGGTGATGCGCTCATACTCGCCGGGAGTACCGAGCAACTCTGCCATATAGGGCAAGTCCACTCGGCCACGCTCTCCGATGGAAACTGCAAGTGCTTCCGTGGGAGTGTCCACACTGGTGACGGTGCGTTCCGGGCGGATGGTACGCTTGGTGAACATCGCTGCCTTGCTTTTGAGCTGTCCCTGCTCATCTAAATTTTCCAGAGAACACAGCAGATAGTAAGAAGAATCCTGCTCAAACAGTCTGCCGTTCTTGCGGTCATTCAGCAAGCCGTATTTTGCAGAAAAGGCGTCGTAGGTGGTGTTCAGCTTTTCCTGCGTTGCCTTGATGTCGGCATCCGGGTAGTCGTTCAGCTGCTGGTCGATCAACTCATTGACGATTTGCCGCAGCTCCACCATCCCGGTCACACGGCCTTTGGCGGTGTCGGACAGCTCCACCTGTGTCATGACGGAATTTTCCCGATAATACACCTCACCATCAACCACCGTGTAAGAGAAATTCTTCACATCTGGGTCAGCCGGGAGAATGTGCCGCTCATTTTCAGCATCCGCAATATCTGGTGTTTCGACCTCGACTTCCGTGAACTGCCCCTCAATATGCTGGATGGCTTCTGCAAGCTGGTCCACCAGCACTGCGCCCTTGATGGGACGCACAGTGCATTCCTCCCGGCCATACTGGGTGCTTTCGGAAGTCAGTTCACCCAGCACCATCTCTGGATGGTCTACAAAATAGCTGTTAATGGCAAAGCCATCTTCCGTTTTGCCAAGCTGCACCCAGTCCGGCTCATGGTCGATAGGGCGGTTACGTTTTTGGAGGAAAATAATGTCGCTGACGACTTCTGTTCCTGCGTTTGCTTTGAACGCAGTGTTCGGCAGACGGATAGCACCCAGCAGATCAGCACGTTCGGCAATGTGCTTGCGGGCAGAAGAATCTTTGCTGTCCAGCGTGTAGCGACTGGTGACGAATGCCACGATGCCGCCCGGACGCACTTGGTCGATGGCCTTGGCGAAGAAATAGTTGTGGATGCTGAAACCTAATTTGTTGTACGCCTTGTCGTTTACCCGGTACTGGCCAAAAGGAACATTGCCCACTGCAAGGTCATAGAAATCGCGGCGGTCAGTGGTTTCAAATCCGGCAACTTCAATGCTGGCTTCCGGGTAGAGCTTTTGCGCAATGCGGCCTGTGATGCTGTCCAGTTCTACACCGTACAGGCGGCTGTCTGCCATGTTGTCCGGCAACAGGCCGAAAAAATTACCAACGCCCATGGAGGGTTCCAATATATTGCCGCTGCGGAAACCCATGCGCTCCACAGCATCATAAATAGAGCGAATCACCACCGGGGAGGTATAGTGTGCATTCAGGGTGCTGGCACGGGCGGCTGAATATTCTTCCTCGGAGAGCAGCCTTTTCAGTTCGGTATACTCCTTTGCCCAGCTATCTTTTTTGTCATCAAAAGCGTCAGGCAGACCGCCCCAGCCGACATACTGCGAAAGCACTTTCTGCTCCTCGGCGGTGGCCCCACGTTTTTCTTGCTCCAACTGGAGCAAAGTGTGGATGGCTGCAATGTTCCGGGCGTATTTCTGTTTTGCACCGCCCTCGCCCAGATGCTCATCCGTGATGTGAAAGTTTCCAGCAGCTTCCGGCACAGGTTCAGCGTTTAGAGCTTTGTCTGCGGTGGCTGCATCCGGGAATGTCTGCCATTCGCCGTTGACCCCCACAGAGATAGGCAGCTTGTCCAGTTCTTCATCAGACAATTCAAGTTCATCCTGCCGCAGACCATCCTCAAACTGCTGCTTGTTCAGTACCTCATTGCTCCACGAATAGCCCTGCGCACTGGTGTCGATGCGCACATCGGTTTCGCCCACATAGCCGATGGTTCCCTCAATGGTTCGAGTGGGAAGGTCTACTACAACATCGTCACCGACCTTGTAATCAACTGCCTTTTCGGGAACGGCATCAAGGACTTCGTCCTGTTGTTCGTACAATTCCCGGACAACAGACAGCGGTTCTTCCCTGAAAATCGGCACTCGTATATCAGCCAATGCCATATCCTGCAAGGAAACTTTGCCCTTGTCAAAATCCATCCTGTCAACCCGAAATTCCCGGCCATCCATATTGATAACAGAGCCGATGGGAAGATAATCCTCTTTGCGCAGGTACTTGGTCTGATGGTGAGTGCCATTCTCGCTTAACCCGGCAAGGTAAACATCATTGCCCGCAGACCACAATTCTTTTGACTTTCTTGCCCATAAGCTAGGAGGAAAGCCTGTGACCTGAACCTCGCCCAGCGCGGTGTCTCTCGTGAACAAAGCACTGTTGATGATTTTTGCAACTTTGGCAGCATCTTCTCCATAGAACATAAAATTGCCGCCAGCTTCAAAGCCAACGAGAGTGTCCGGGTACTGTTCCTTTAATGCAGTGTATTCGGCAGCATTGGCGGCGTTCAGCTCAAGGGGAAACTCAATGGTTCTTTTCTCTTTATCCGAAAGATAGCGGTCAGCCTGAATCATCAGGTCAATATACTTTTCGACCTGATTCCAGCGGAGAAGCACTTTCTGATGGTCGGGATAATGTTCAAACGTCAGCCCCTTACTGTCATGATCGAGCCAGCCGCTGCTTCCGTCCAGATAGGTGTGCGAGGAGCCGCCGGGTCCGTATGGGGCATATTCTTTGGCGAGAGCCTTTGCCCGGAGTTTTCGGTCAGGCTGGAGCTGATAAATTTTCCAGATCCGAAGTTTGCTGTTTTCAAAGTTAGAACCTCTCCGCAGCGCATTTTCAATGTCAGCCTGTGGCAAAGAGAAAGCGAAGGGCGATTTTTCGCTCTCCGCTTGGTCGATGGATTCAATTTGTTCGGCTTCGGTGGGAATATGGGCATCGAAGAAACTTAGCTGTAGATCAGCTCGTTCATCACCAGTTCCTCGGCCTGTGCTTTCAGGCTGTTCATGTGCTGCACCCACTCCATCTGATATTGCTCCTTGTTCGGAGCCGGGTTTTGCTTCAGCAACTCCTGCATGGTCTGCTGCATCCGGCTCTCTGCGGTCTGCTCCACGTCCAGCAGGTGCGGATGCAGAGTCCCCGACAGGAGCATCGAGTTGTACAGCACCGGGCGATACTTCATCAGGTAAGTCCGGCGCAGTCGTCCGTACTTGCCCAGTGCTTTCTCCTGCTGGGGCAGGGTCAGGTTCGGGAGCTGATAGTCCCCGATGGTCGAGTAGGTCACGTTCCGGCTGTTCATATTCATACTGGCTCCTTTCTACATTGCGGCGGCGGATTGTCGTCTTTACGGTTCTTTCAATGTTGCGTAGCACGTCCCGGCTGCATTCGCTGACTGCGGTGCCCAGCGCATACACGGCGGCAGGAGTGGAAAAGGCGAAGATAGCCTGAAAATCGTCCCGGTCAAAATGACCTTCCGGCTCAAAGCCGCAGCGTTCAAGGACAGCATAGGTGATACTGATTGCGGCGGCACTTTTGAACTGGAACTCCTGTCCGGCTTCATCATAATCCATCAGGAACGACCCGTCAACGATGTCGAGGATGTCACCGCTGTTGTTATCCCAGTAGGAATCCACCAGCTTGCCGCAGATGTCCGCAATCTGCTGGGTGATTCGTTCATGCCGGACACCGTATTCTCTGGCAAGCATTTCCGACACAGGCTGCACCAGATCGGGGCCGAGTTGCCACACCTCCGGGTTACGCGAATTGCGGCGCACCCCGGTATCGCTTACATCGAAAACGTAGTGCAGACGCGGAACACTGCTGGACTGGTCTAACAGAGCGATGCCCTTGGAGCCACGCCGGACATAGCGGTTCATGCGGTTGTTCCAGAGGTCGAAACTGGCACAGGCGGTAGCATCAGGACGCTGGGCGTAAATCATGAGCTGGTCTGCATAGCTGTATTTGTACAACCGGGATGCAGTGGTCAGATAGTCCGTCCAGTTTTCCCAATACCGGGTCAGTTCCTTTGCTGTTTGCTGGGCAAGGTTGAGGTATTCTTGCGTTTTATTTGGCATTGCGTTCCTCCTTTCGATTTCAGGATATAAAAAGAGCGAGCAACCGTTTTCGCAGTTGCCCGCTAGAACATTAACAATCCCAATATGTATCGGTTTGAATCGTCCTGATATTTGAATTATCAATACCACAATATTGCAGTGCTTTTGTCAAGTTATCCCTTGCTTCTACATTGTAGAAGCAAATTGTCCATTTTGCATTTTCTTGAACACGCGAGGCGATTTCTCTTAAATAGGGCATATCAACAGCCCCCGCTGACCATCCAATAATCACGACTTGATCTACATCAGCAAGGCCTTCCCAAAAGTAGCTACTAAACAAAATTATCTTGTCGGTATCCTTGTAGGTCAATTCCAAATAATCAGCAATAGCATCGTCTATGCTCGCAGTCCCTTCATCAAAAGCCTCATCAGCTTGCTTTGCTAGACCTCGATAATCCTTGATTTGCTTTTTATTGCAATGACCTATGATTGGTTCTTGTTCACAGACAATATCTATGCCGCCATGAATATGATAAACATCTTCAATTCCATACACGCGCTCAAGGGTATCGGTGTAGTTAAATGAAAGAAAATGGTCAGAGCAATTGATCAAAGATTTTTTTCTGGGAACGATACGGCTTGTGTCTAATGCCTCAATCCATTCTTTAATATACTCTTGTAATTTTTTTATAAAGCCATATTCATTTCGCCAATACTCATCCAATGTATCTCGAATTCCAACATTTCCGCTCTCCAAATCAAGATCGTTTACAATGCAATCTGAAAAATTTTCCATCTGCACAATATCTGGATGACCAATGTTTTCTTCAAGTTGACTCCATAATTCTTGCTGCAACCTATCTTCGTGCAATTTCTTCGCATTTTTTGCAGTGTAGGGATCAGCTTCGTCAAAGGGTTCAAAATCATAAAGTTTTTCAAACGCAAGAAGAAACTCCCAATGATTTTCCTCCAAATACGTTCTGAAATCCCAATAGCTCGTTTTCAGACCATGGGCTCTATCGAAGCCATTACCTATTATATACAACGACTTTGACACCTTTTCATATCTCCTCTACCCAATATTGCCCTAATTATAACATATTTTGAGAAAATTCGGAATCTTTTATGTACGCCGCCCAGCGGCGGCATAATTTAGTCGAGCGGAAATTCCAGCTCGGCAAATTCGGCATCGGTCATAAGCTTCAGCTTTTCAACAACCTGCTCGGACAGTTCTCTCAGGGCAGTTTCATCAGGCATCAGGTAACATTGCATCAGCCGCAGCTCCTGCATCAAACCCAGCCGGGAGCCGGAATTGTAGAGCATCATCAGCGTCAATTCTTCGCCATTAAAGTTCATGAGCATCCCTCACTTTCCGGCACCCAACAGGGCTGCACTCCGGGGCATCGCATTTTTCTTTTGCGCCAGCCAGTGAAGTCAGCTTTTCCAATGTGGAAGGGCGGTGGTTTGCGCCCAGTTCTTCTGCTTCTGCGGCTCTGTCCATCACAAAATCATAGTCCTGCAACAACCGCCGACCTTTTTCCATGTGATGTGTTTCCAGAATTTGCTCACGGACTTCCTGAATGGTCAATTCCGGCGCATCGACCTGACCACCATCCATCACGGAAAAGTCGCTGTGATAGATAGTGTAATCCCAACCTTCATCGGTGGACTGGATAGCAATATAGCCTTTACCACCCAATTCCCATGCACCCTGCTCATCTTGCGTCTGGATTTCCGGGTAGAAGTCTGCGTGGTTCCTACCCATAATATCGGCAAACTGGCAGATGTGGAACACATTGCCCAGACCGCCCATATCAAAGTGGTAATCATCCAAATGTTCCAGCTTTGCCGTAAAACTGCGACCATCCGGGTAGTCAATTTGAATCACACCGCCATCGGGAATGCGATAGAGATCGTCATAGTGGCTGTTGATGAGTCGAATATCCTTTGGCATCGTTTCAGGCTCCCAGATACGCCGTTTGTGGATGCCGGATGCGGGAACACTTTCGAGGATTTTTACGCTTTCGAGCTGGATGACCTTGCGCTCATCATCCGAAAGTTCAAACAGATACCAGTTCCGGGCAGCAGCAATGGCGTTTTTGCCATCCGGCGGTAGATTCTTTTCGGAGATCTGCCCGCTTTCCAGCTGTTCGCCTGTTACCTTATTATAAGTGGCAAAGCCGACGCCCGCGCCATTTTCCCGGAGGTGCAGATAGCGTTCATCGTTGATAAGATATACTGCTTCTTTCTTCTGTTCCATCAGCGACCATCCTCAAATTCCAGAGAGAACTTGCTGCGGCCATCGGCTTCGGTGGACAGCAGGACGGTGGCGTTGTACACCTTGCCCTTGGTACTCTTGCAGTCCTTCAGCCGGATGCGGCCATCTCGCAGCAGCTTGTCGGCCACATGAGCGTCCATCCGCTTGCCCAGACGCTTGAAGAAGGCGTTGTCTTTCCACAGAACAAAGCGGCAAGGATTGGATTCACAAAACCAGCCCTTTTCACGCTCCACAACGGAATTGCCACAGTTCGGGCAGACACCAATCACTTTATTTTTCATAAGCGCACTCGCTCCTTTCACGGCCTCGGTGGTGTTTACCAGCGAGGAGATCATATCGTTGATTTCAGTCATAAATGTTTCTGGCTCCATCTCGCCACGCTCCACGCGCAGCAGTTTTGTTTCCCAGTCAGCAGTCATGTCGGCGGACTGGATTTCTTCGGGCATTACGGTGATAAGGGCTTTACCTTTGTCGGTGGGCAGCAGCACCTTGGTTTTCTTGTCGCCCTTGCGCTCCAGAAAGCCTTTCTGTACCAGTTTTTCGATGGTAGCAGCACGAGTAGCTGGAGTGCCGATGCCCTGACGCTCTGCATCCTCTGGCATACTGTCCGCGCTAGCTGTTTCCATAGCGTGCAGCAGAGTATCCTCGGTGAAGTGTTTCGGAGGGGATGTCTGTCCCTCTTTCAGTTCAGCACCAGAAATGCCACACTCGCTTTGCTCCTGCACATCCGGCAGAGCAGCAGGCTCTTTCTTTTTGTCCAGCAGATCGTCCAGCATTTTGCGCTCAATGCCTTTCCAGCCCTCGTCCAAAACCACCTTGCCTTTTGCGGTAAATTCTTCCCCGGCGCAGATGGTGGTCAGGACGGTTTCTGCACAGCGGTGAGGTTCTCCCATGGCGCAGAGCAGACGTGCCGCAATCAGCCGCAGGACGCTCAATTCCCCGGCGGGCAAAGCTGAAAAGTCGGCCTGTACCATGCTTGCAGTAGGCAGCAGCGCATGGTGGTCGCTGACCTTGCTGTTGTTGATTACCTGTTCTGCATGGACGGGTACAGCTTCCCCCACGGAAAAGGCTCCCGCAACAGCCGACACCAGCCCCGGCAGGGATGCTGCCATGTCTTCCGTCAGAAAGCGGCTGTCTGTTCGGGGATAAGTGATGAGTTTCTTTTCGTAAAGGCTCTGCGCATAGTTCAAGGTCTGCTGTGCAGTAAACCCCAGCAAACGGTTGGCATCCCGCTGGAGCGTCGTCAGATCATAGAGCTGCGGCGGCTTTTCGTTTTTTTCTTTGCGTTCTACTTTTTGCACCACCGTGCTGACCTCCTTTCGGCAGTTGGCAAGCAGAGTTTCCGCATCCTCTTTCTGCGAGAATCGCTTGCTGGATGCTGTGCCGTCGCCCTCAAATGCCAGCGAAACCGTGTAAAACTTCTCCGTGGTGAATGCAGCAATAGCTGCTTCTCGCTGCACGGCCATCGCCAGTGTAGGGGTCATAACACGCCCAACCGCCAAAGACCGACCATACAGGCATGAAAAGAGCCGGGAACAGTTGATGCCGACCATCCAATCGGCACGTTCCCGGCAGAGTGCAGCCTGATACAGTGCATCATATTCTGTTGACGGTTTGAGATGGGCAAAGCCCTCCCGGATGGCGTTTTCCTCCATACTGGACAGCCACAGACGGGAGAAGGGCTTTTTGCACCCGGCTTGCTCATAGACCAGCCGGAAAATCAGTTCGCCCTCTCTACCGGAATCCGTTGCGCAGATAATGCTCTCCACATCGGCGCGGTTCATGAGCTTTTTCAGGATTCCGAACTGCTTTTTTGTGCTGGCAGACACAAGGTACTGCCACCTTTGCGGCAGGATAGGCAGATCGGCTACATTCCATTTGACGTACTTTTCATCGTAGGTGCTGGGCGGAGCCAGTTCTACCAGATGGCCGATACACCAACTCACGATATAGCCGCTGCCCTCAAGGTAGCCATCCTGCCGCCCCTGCACCCCCAAAACCTTGGCGTAAGACATGGCAACGGACGGCTTTTCGGTCACGATCAAAATTGCGATAAGCGTTCCCTCCAATCTATTTCGGATTATGGTATGTAGGCGGCAACCGCCGCCCTAAAATCAGATAGGAGTTACATCCTGCTCCTCGGAAGTATCCTCATCTTCCGAATCATCCTCCGGGGGAATCTCAAAGTCACCCGTATCCTCGGTGTAGTCTGCGTCCGGGTCAATAGCTTCTTTTTCTGCCTGTTTCTTGTTCTTCTGCTGGATGAAGAAATAGAAACCGCCGCCAGCCGCCAGCGCGATCAGTGCCACGACACCGAGAAAAGCCGCAGCATATTTTGTCATTTTGTTTTCTTTCGGAACGTCTGCCGCTTTTTCCGCTTCCTCTGCGGCTTTCTTGGCTTCTTCCTCGGCTTTCAGCTTGTCCAGTTCAGCCTGCTTCACCGCTTTTTTTTCAGCATTGTAGGCTTCTGCATCTTCTTCCTCCATTAAAGCCAGCAAGTCTGCTTCATCCACCAGATTCATGAAGTGGACGGTCTGCTGGCCTTTGGCATTGCGGTCAATGACCAGATAAAAAGTCGCACCCGACTTGCTGACGAGTGTGATGAACTGCTGGCCGCTACCATCGGAATAGTTTGTGTGATAATCGTCCACCAGCGTCAGATTGCCCTCCGGGGTCAGTGCGCCGGATTCCTCATCCGTGATAGTGACGGTATCTTCCTCCACGACTTCCGGCAGAACGGGCTGCTCCACCGGGGTAGTATCGCCCTCATAGGCAAAAGCAGGAGCGGCTATGCCGATGCACAGCACCGCCGACAGCAACAGTGCGCCAAATCTCTTAAACTTCATCCGAATCATCCTCCTTGTCGAAAGTTGCGCCTACAGCAGCCAGTGCAGCCGGATTTGGAGTGGTATTAGCCGACTGCCGAAGCAGAGCAGCAAGCTGTTCCGGGGTGACTTTGGCGGTGCGCACCATTTCATTCACCTTGGCGGCTTCTGCTTCCTGAATCCGCCGCTCAAGGCTTTCGATGCGGTTGTTGATCTTAATGCGCCGCTCCTTTTCCTTTTCCAAAGAAGCGCGCAGCTTATCCAGTTTTTCACTCATAGTAAAACCCTCCATTTCATTTTGAAAGCCGTCCAAATCCAGCGAGATACTGCTGCCAGTAGGACGAGTGAATGTCAGCATATTTGATGGGGTCACCAGCACTGACCATTTTTCCGTTGCCGAGATATATTCCAACGTGGCTCATCCCCGGCGTATCATACGTTCCTTTGAAGAAAACCAAATCACCGGGTTTTGCTTCGGCTTCGGAAATATGCTGACTTTTTTGCCATAATCCGTTGGCGGTGGTGCGCCCAATATCATAACCGTTTTGGTTATAAACCCAGCAGACATAGCCGGAGCAGTCAAAGCCTGTTTCCGGGGTAGAGCCACCCCAGACGTAGGATGTGCCAACATATTTTTTGGCTTCCTCATAGATAGCGGCAAACTCCGTGTCAGTTAGAGCTTCCGCAGGAACCGTGTAGACGATGCCGGGTGCGCCGGAGCCATCCGAGCCACCGGGCGGCAAACCACCATTAAAAAGATATGGCCGACCACCCAAGGTGTCCTGAAAAATCTGATACCTCTGCCACTGATCCTCGGTCAGCTCTTCCCGAATAACAACCTCCAAACCTCGATTTTCCAGTTTGGTGTGGAAAATCTTGTATTCATACGGCACCTGCGTAGGAACCGGGATTCCTGCCGGGCTGATGACCCAGACGGTCTTATACCGTATCTGCACCTCTACCCATGTGGTCAGCTTATACTGCTTTTTGAAGGTCTCCTTCAGCTTGCTCTGCACCTCCGACCGGGTGTAATCGTCATACAAGGTGGTCAGGAACGAAGTCAGCTGCCACGGGTCGTGCTCGATCGGGTCAAGGTGATACTGGTACTCGTTGTAGCCGGGGTGGTCGGTAGGGGTGCGCTTGATTTTCTTATCCAGTTCCTTTTCCAGCTTCTTATAGTCCTGCTCTGCACCCCGAATATCCCGATCCTCGGCAGAGTACATGGTCTGCCCGGACACCTGTGTGCCGCCAGAAAAGAGGATGCCGCAGGAAGAAAAGCCAGACATGACCATGAGGATGAGCAAAAGAAAAACGCCCACGATCACCAGAACGTG